>DASWRJ010000388.1:0-3556 GCA_036403255.1 Verrucomicrobiia bacterium | reverse complement strand
TCCCGTACCACGCCCCAGCAGTGAAGTTAGAGATAGCATGAAAAATCACCGGCGCATTCGAGGTGCCTTGAACGTATAATGCACCTTGGACAATCAGCTCCGGTTTGTTTGTATCCAGGCCGTAACTAAAGCTGTCCGTCGATGAAAACTGGATATCAGTGCCGTGTTCAATCGTAAGTGATGCAGTGGGAATCACGATCACATCACCCGAAATGATGTAAGGATTTCCATTGGAAGTCCACGTGGCGGTGTTCAGCGGCCCGGGTGGAACAAGAGTCGCAGCACGAGAGACCGCGCAGAACATCAGGAAGATGGAGAACGTGAACCACCAAAGCTTCATCCGCGGGGAAGTTTACATTTTTAATGGGAAAATGCAAGGCGGGAAGGGATTTGTGCTTCCAATCCAACGGAGCACCGCCCTGAATAGCCCTGAATGAACGCGCGTCTGCTTAGCTCATGCTATCAAAGAAATCCTGCCTGACGTTTTTGGCTGTATCGATGGCGATGACTGTTACCCTGCCGCGCGCCAATGCCGCTATGACGGCTGCCATCCGGACAACAGATTTTCTAAACAGCGTCGGCATTGACACCACATTTCCCGATCGCGGCCAGCCACTCGATAAGACCATTGAGATGATCCAGTATTGTGGATTCCGCTGGGTGCGCGGTGGGATCGAAGGGCTCAGAAGCAACGGGCCAACGACCATCCAGACTTATCTCGACCTCCACGCAAAAACAGGCGTGCGCTTTAGCTGGGGATTGGTGAGCGGTGGGACGAATCTGAGCAAACTGCTCACGACAGCAAAGCTACTAGCTGCTGCCGATGCCTTGCTCGCCTTCGAAGGAAATAACGAGCCGAATAATTGGGGCGTGACTTACCAGGGTGAGAAGGGCGGCGGTCGCGCGCCATCATGGCTGGCAATCGCGAAGCTGCAGCGGGATTTGTATGCCGCCGTAAAGAGCGATCCGTTGCTGAAGAAGTATCCCGTCTGGTCCATCTCCGAAAACGGCGCCGAACGCGACAACGTCGGCTTGCAATTTCTCACGATCCCTCCCGACGCAGGCACGTTGCTGGCAGCCGGCACCAAATTCGCCGATTTGGCCAACGTGCATAATTACATCTATCACCCGAACTCCGCCGGCCTAATGGACAACAAGACGTGGAATGCCGCCGATCCGACTGCCGCGTGCAAAGTGGACGGGCTCTACGGCAACTACGGGCGGACCTGGGCGAAGCACTTCACCGGCTACTCCGAGGCGGAACTCATCAAGTTGCCAAAGGTCACGACCGAGACGGGCTGCCAAATTGGCGGGGCGATCACCGAGGAGATCCACGCCCGCAATTTGCTGAGCATGTATCTCGATGAATTCAAACGCGGCTGGAGTTACTGCTCGGTTTACATCCTGCGCGATCGCACGGATGAAGCCGGCAACCAGCGCTTCGGCTTCTACGCGCCCGATTACAAACCGCGCAAGGCCGCCACCTACCTGCACAATCTCACAACTATTTTGGCCGACAGCGGTGCGCTCAGCAACACAGGCAAGCTGGATTACAGGATCGCCGATCAACCGTCAACCGTGCACGACCTGCTTTTGCAACATAGCGATGGCACATTTCAATTGGTCATCTGGGGCGAGCGCGTAAAGGGCGAAGATAGGGTGACGATAAATTTCGGCCGCGCGATTAAATCGTTAAAAGTTTACGATCCGACAGTGAGCATTGAGCCGGTGCAAACCCTCGCGAAATTAAAATCTCTACCTCTCACTTTCAGCGATCATCCGCTCATATTGCTGTTCAAGTAGGCAGTTGAATCACCCAGCGCAGCTCGAAAGGAGCTTGATTCCACAACAACCGGATGATCGGAAAACCAAACGAATCATGCCCTGGCCATGCCGCAAAGTGCCTCATTGCGAACTCAAAAATTTGACAAATCTCCGCTAAAGAGCGATTTGAAATAGTAATCAGGAAGGTATTCCATTAAGCGGAATTCCCGGAAACTTTCGCTTGCGGAGAAAGATACAGTATAATTTGTCCCTTGAAGAAAATCCTTACAACCCAAGTATCAACTGCCGTATCCATGCACCTCCTCCGTGCAGTTGCGCTCTGCGTTATGGGCACGTTCCTAAGTGGATGCGGCAGCATACACTCTCCTGCCAAATCCGCTGGCTTCACACCTGCGGATCGCGCCTCAACTGAAAAGACCACCGCAGCCGACACCCAGCCCATGCTCACGCTTGAAACGCAAAAGCCAAAAATGGATTCGGCGGCCAACCCGGGCTACACCGAACCGCTTTTTTCCAAGGAATACGGCAAACTGCTGCTGCTGGACGGGCAACATATTGCCACCGCCCCCTTTCATTGGGACGGGAAACAATGGCTTTGGGCCG
The DNA here is from genome assembly GCA_036403255.1 of Verrucomicrobiia bacterium. Classification (GTDB taxonomy): domain Bacteria; phylum Verrucomicrobiota; class Verrucomicrobiia; order Limisphaerales; family JAQGOV01; genus JAQGOV01. Next base: position 1,168 of record DASWRJ010000388.1, on the reverse strand, counting down.
GCGCAGCCGGAGGCGGACTCGTGGCAATGTCACTGCTGGACAAACAATTCGCCTCTTTCGTGGGCCGCAATCACAATTCCACCACCGAAAAAATCGCCAGCAACATCGATCCCTTCGGCGCCGAGTATTCCATTGGCGTGCTCGGGGCTTTTTATGTCGGCGGAGCCGTCCTGCAAAATCCCAAAGCGCGCGCGGTGGCGCAGGACGGCGCAGCCGCCAGCCTCATTGCTTCTGGAATTATCTCTCCTTCGCTGAAGCTCGCCTTCGGCCGCGCCAGGCCAGGGCAAGGCTCCAGCGCGCATGATTTTTCATTTTTCAACACGCATGATACTGCCTTCCCGTCCGGTCACACCACGCAGGCATTTGCCGTCGCGTCCGTGATCGCGGCGCATTACGATTCGATCTGGATAAAATCCGCAGCTTACGGCGTGGCCTCCCTAGTAGGCTATTCTCGCATCCAGCGAAATAGACACTGGGGCACCGATGTCGCAGCGGGCGCGTTGATCGGCTCCCTTGTGGGAAACAGCGTCGTGCGATTTAACCAGGAGCATCGCGCCGAGCATGCGCAGTCCGCATTTTATTTTATCCCAAGCTTCGATGGGGAAATGGCCGGGTTGTCCGTGATGTATCGCTTTTAATTGCAATGATGCTCGCGAATCGATCCCGACTTTTCGTGAATGCTTGCGAAATTCCACATGCGCTCTTGCCTCCCGCTGTTTCGGTTGGCTATCTTCCGCCTCATAACAACGATGGATTGCTCCTAACGCTCTGAACACTGCCATGAAAGTTCGCGTTCGTTTTGCTCCGAGTCCCACTGGCTTCCTCCACATCGGTGGGGCGCGCACAGCGCTGTTCAATTGGCTCTACGCCCGCCACACTGGCGGCGCCTTTATTCTGCGCATCGAGGATACCGACGTCGCCCGCAACAGCCAGGAAGCCATCAACATCATCCTTGAAGGCCTCCGCTGGCTCGGCCTCGAATGGGACGAGGGGCCGATCACATCCGACGCGACCGGCCCGAGCAAAGGCGAGCGCGGCCCCTATTTCCAGAGCCAGCGCCGCGAACTGTATCAGAGACGGGTCGAAGCGCTCCTCTCCCGGGGCTTGGCTTACGAAGACGAAGGCGCTGTGCGGTTCAAAATGACCCGGGACCCCATCCTCATCCCCG
>DASWRJ010000387.1:0-5806 GCA_036403255.1 Verrucomicrobiia bacterium | reverse complement strand
TGATTGCGTTGGAGATAAGTGCATTATTATTAAATAAGCCGCCTTTGACCTTGTGGAATGGAAATACAGCTGTGCTTTCTGCTCTTGGCGTAGCATATAGCTGAAATATTAGATCATAGCAGTGCTCCCCAGTCGTCTTATCTTGGTCCCAATTTAATTGGCAAGACATAATCTCGAAGTGAGGCGCTTTGCTAATTGGGACCAATAGCAGCAATAGGTCATTTCGGGTGGCCGTGCGTGTACTGGTGCCCTCTCGCCATGGAATTTCCCATTTGACTGTTTCACCGGATTCTTTGCCGAACTTGGGATTCATTACTAAATAAGGTGCTCGGTCGGTATGGAAGCACAGTGCGGTTATAGATTTATCTTCAAAAATGATCTGAATGTCCTGCAAATCAGGAGTGACGGAATCGAACTTTGATTGAACTTGCGAATACCAGTTTGAAAGCTCTTCCGGTAATACGCCGAGGATTCCCTTGTCCTCGTCCACGCCAATAAGCCATAGGATAGGTTCCCCCCGGGCCGCGTTTGCATGCGCTGCTATTCTCCGCGCTGCTTTGCCGGGATCCAGCCAGATGCTTTTTAGTTCAATGTTTGCATCTTCGACGCGATGCTTGTTTTTTACCGCCTCAAGAATTCGCAATGCCCACGTTTCAATTTCAAGTTTCTTCATTAACACAAACTGTCTGTTTATTATTTCTGATCATGAATGACAAGAGGCTTTGCATTTCGGCATAATTTCAGGAATACTTGTTTACGCTGCGGGTTTTCCTCATGCTTCAGCATTGTCTCAAAAAGCGTGGTCGTTCTTAAGATTTTGATGTTCAAATTCTCGGCATGCTTGAGTTGAGCAGGGTCAAATTCCTTCTTCTTCCTCTCTTCTATTCCGTCTATGTCCATGAAGTCATTAATTATTAGTAGCCCTGAAACTTCTGTTCCAAGACCCAGCCTTTCTCTATGTGAATCTACTTGATTTACATGTTCTCTCTTAAGGCCGCCTTTTACCCCTTTGACTTCAATAACGTACTCCGTTTCGTCTCTGGAATCGCAAATTGTGGCATCTTCGACATAATTTTCTTTAGATTTCACATTAAGGTGAAAAAAGTTGCGGAGCACGTCCACTGCGATTGTGTTAAGAAGATGACCAGAGGTCGTAAGGATGCCCTTATTCCGCTGGAAATTTTTTAGCTCAGCTTGGAGGGAAGTAAATTCCGATTCAATTTCCCTTAATCGATTCGATATTGCAGTTTCTTTCTTAAACTTTGTTTCTTCTACCCAAGCGGGCAGATACAAGTCATTCCTGCATTTATATTCGAGAATTGCGTGCACGCATGTGCCCAGTATTTCCTCAAGTTCTTGAAAACTCCTCTCCACCTCAGGCCAAGGAAGAAAAAATAACTGCCCGTGGAATTCTGCGGCAGAAATTTCATGACCATCTGCTGCTAAAACTTTTAGCCCATTTTCATTAACCGGACTCCAAAAGGTTGTACGACTAATACCATATTTTTTGAAATAAGCAGAGAATTCATTTACCTTCGGTTGCAGAATCCCTTTCGCGTTGTGGCAAACAACGCTGTAAAACTTATTGTTAAGAAACACCTTTGCTAGATCCGATTCCTTCATTTCTTGATCGCCATTGCCGTTGTCGATTGTTCCTAATAGAAAACATACCCATCCTCCTTCCCGAATATGGTGTTGGAGTTGCTTAGTGCGCATGGCCAAATGGTCAGGGTTCCAATCCACCTTCCCATATCGATGCCCGTACCTATCAAGCCAGAACTTAGTCTGTTCAAAAATTCCGCTTGGAATAATTATTCCATCTGCTCCTTCAAGTGGCTTTTGTGCATTAAAATCTATTAGCTGTATTTGATAAGAATCCTTCTCGATTTCCAAAGTTGGAATTGAAAATCCAGCCTTATCAAATCCATAAGCGTATATCAACTTTTGCGTTACCCTTTTAGACATATGCGATACCGGGTGCTCTCGACTTGGCAATCGGTCTTCCTTTTATCCTTTGGTCATTGTAATCTGCCTTCTAAAGACGTAAATGAGTTTTTCATAATAACAATTGCGCAGAAGAGGCTGATCGGATTGGTTCAAATCCTTAATTGCCAGCCGAAAAGGGCGTCACCCATTAACGCGCGCATCATTCGGCAAAAGGTTATCCGTTCCCAATCTGTCATTCTCGCATCGGGTATCGTGCCTGCCGAGTGCCGGGCCTAATCGAACTTGAAACTGTTGAAAGAATTGTGGAAAGGTTCGGGTCGGATTGACCACCGGGCTGAAGCCACGGTGTTAATGAGAGAGGCGGAAAGAGCGCAGAGTGCCGAGTCGAATTTTGAGCGCTGAAGGTCTCTGCTTTGCGTGTGCATAAGCCATTAGCAAAGAAGCCGTTAAAACTACACTTGAAAGGCGGGCCGTTCTATAAACAGGAAACCACTACGTGGTTTGCGTGGTTTATTAAGAGGAACGGAATGGGTCGTCCATTCGACAATTCAGGCGCAAACGGTCACATAGCTGACGCAGTGGTTGAATCAAATCTACGGCCATGCCGAAAACGCAGATGCCAGCGCTTATCTGTCCAAAAACTGAGATGGCCCGGCTGCCTGAGCGGTCCCAAGACTCTCTTGCAATGGGTCAAGCATCGGGTGTAAGCTAGGCAGTAGCTGGTTCCAGTTTATGCGCGCGGAGAGTAAAATGTCCCTGGTCGGTCTGCCCATCCTGGCGCTCTTTTGCACTCTGATGCTTGCCGGCACTGCCGCGCAGGCCCAAGCACCCACGACGAACCGTCCATGGGCCTATTTGCTCTTGAGCGACAGCACGCTGACAGATGAATGTCTCGTCTGCGGCCGTCCCACGATTCTGGAACCGATGCGCGGCACCTTCCAACTGCGGCTGCTCGAGTATGGTCCGCTCTCGACGCGCTACGCGCTGGAGAATATTTCGTTCACTGCCGGGTCCTCGCGCACCTACCGAATCAGCGGCTCTGGAACGCTGCAAATCGGCGGTGAAGTCGCGCTGGTCCAGACGATGTTTCTGCAATTGCTGATCGATGACGGGTTCAACAGCAAGGTCTGCTATTTTACGAACGGACCATCCGGATTGACGCGGCCGTGGCCGATGCTTGATGTCTCGGTCGTTCAGACCAACGGCACATTCACCCAGCAGTATTCGCTGCGGGTGACGGCGGCGCCGGTGCGTGAGATTTGGTTTTCCACGGCGAACTTTTTCACGGCGACTTCCGGGCCAGCCACGTTCATTCGTGGCGGCGATCTGCTTTCGACGGGTGGTCGCATCGTGAAGCGCAACGCCGACCTTTTTACATCCGTGGGCGCTTACCCGCCTGGGCCGGACCTGGGCCTGGACGCGGTGGACATGTTGCCCGGGGGAGAAATCGCCTTTTCGCTGGGCACGGACATTACGAGCACAACGCTGGGGACGCTGCACCATGGAGACTTGCTCTCGACTCGCGGGCACATCCTCTACCGCAACCAGGATCTGCTCGCGAATTTCAGCGTCATGCCGCCGGCGTCGGACGCGGGTCTCGACGCGGCGAAAATGTTGCCGAGCGGCGAGGCGCTCTTTTCGATCAGCTCGAATGTTTTCTCGGAGCGGCTCGGCATCACTTTGCACCGGGGCGATCTGCTCTCGACGACGGGGGGCGTGGCGCGCAGCAACCAGCAACTGCTCAGCATGTTTCATCCAGCGAAGTCCGGCGACTACGGACTGGATGCAATTTACATCTGGCCCGGGGGCGAAATCTGGTTTTCCACCGAGCAAGGATTCCAGGATAATGTGCTCGGTCCAATCTCGGACGGCGACCTGCTGAGCGACCAGGGCTACATCGTGCTGCGCAACGCGGATTTGGTCAGGGCTTTCACGCCCGCCGACAATACAAACAACTTCGGGTTGGACGCGCTGTATGTGATCACTGATGCGATGACGCCCGCGCCCGCTCCGCGCCTGAGCATCACCGCGACGAATACGCAAACGCGCAGCGCGACTCTGACGTGGCAGGGCCTCGGGCGAGTGTTCCAACTGGAACGGGCCACGACGGTGACGGGTCCGTTTCAGCCGCTGAGCCCGATCGTGCCCGACCTCAGCTACGAGGACGTGGGCGCTTTGACCAATCGCGCCCAAGGGTACTACCGGCTGCATCAGTGGTGAGTCTTACTTAGGCACTCGCCCCAAATTCTCGCGGCAGAAGGCATCGTCCGGGTTGATGCGCAATCCATCCTGAAAATGCTGGCGAGCGCTGGCAATGTTGTTTTCTTCGAGATCCATCACGCCGAGGTTTCCGTGGGCTTTGTATTGGTCGGGATCGAGCTGGAGGGCCTTTTCGAATTCGCTGCGCGCAGCAGCGCGATTTTGGCTGATGCGCTGGGCGAGGCCGAGGAAGTAATGAGCATCGGCATTGGTTGGATTGAGGTTTGCGGCGAGTTGGAACTGCGGCAGCGCCTCCGCAAAGTTTTGCAAACCAAGCAGCGCTTTGCCGAGTTGCAGGCGGGCTTTGGCGTCGTTCGGATTTTTTTCGAGCCGGAGTTTTTGCACGCGCACTTCTTTGGCAATGCTTTTGGCGGAGTAATCGTCCGCGAGTTTCGCCAAATCGTCTTCACGCCGGGGCAGGGCCTGGATCCAGAGTTCGCCCATTTCGTCGGTGGTTTCCATGCCGAACTGGACCCGCTTCGGCGGATGATTTGGATTTCGCACGTTGTTAGTCGAGTTGTCGTAGGTGAAGAGCATGTGCAGCGCGGTGCCCTTCGGCAAAAGGACCGGATGCGCGAATCTATAATCTCCCTGCCAATCGAAGTCCCAATTCTTAATGAGCAGGAGCCATTTCTTTGTGCCATCGGGCAGCGTGGCAAAGCCTTGCATCTCGCGGGCGAGGTAATGCGCGTGTGGGAAAATGGCGGTGACATCGGCATCGACGGGCAGCACGTAGGAATCTTCGAGTTGATAATTGCTCTCGCCCGGCGGAATGTCGATGGTCGGATTATCGAGAACGATTTTGAAACCCTGGCGCTCGGGCGCGCGCGCAGTGAAGTAAAAGCCAACGGAGCATTGCACAGGTTCGGGTTTGCCGTCGGGCTTGAGATGGAGTTGCAAAACGAGATCGGTATTGGTCTCGAGCAGCCACGAAACTTCCGGCGCGCGATAGGGGAGCTTGCCGGGCTGCCAATTCAGGAATTGACCATTCGGCATGTAAGTCGTCTCGGGCATGGTCATGCCGCCGAAGCCGGGGCCAGGCTCGCGCGCGTCGCGCTTGCGCGAGAGGCGCGTCTTATCCAGGCGCATGGCGGCGTGATGGACGACTTTGAAATTGCCAGGGCGAAATTCAACTGCATCCACGTAGCGCGCCACAGCGAGCGGGAGTGGCAGCGCGAAATTCCGATAAACATCGCCGCCCTCCGGCGGCAGGATAAATGCCTCCAACATCTCAACGACTAAATCCGGTTTGCCAAGTTGCCAGCCTTCGGTCCATTGCGGCAGCGGCGGCAGATCGTTTGGATTGCCTTTAACCGCGCCTTCGCTAACCCATTGCTGGAGCATGCCTAGTTGCTCGACGCTGAGCAGGCGCGCGTTCAGAAAATCGCCGTAGCCGGGTTCCGGCTTCCAAGGCGGCATAACGCGCTTTTGCGTAACTTCCGCGATCGATTTGGCCTTGGCTTTCACGTCCGCGAAATTCAGCAAGGGAAAAGGCGCGGCTTGCCCCGGCCGGTGACAACCGGCGCAATTTTGGAAAATGATGGGCGCGATATCTTTGGTGAAGGCGAGTGAACCAGCAGCGCGGGGGTGATAAACTTTT
>DASWRJ010000386.1:0-6913 GCA_036403255.1 Verrucomicrobiia bacterium | reverse complement strand
CGAGCGAGGTCGTCATCGCGGCGCATGAGCGCCCGCACCGCGTGATTAACCGCTGCTTCGGCATGGCTGGCCATAAGCAAAAGCTTTTCTTTGAGACCGGCCAGTGGTTTTTCAATTCTTTGTTCCACAAATATAGATTTTACGCCAGGAGCGGCGGCGCACAGGAAAGGATTTTCAGCCAGTCCGGTTTTGCGCAGCTCGCCGGATTGTGTGAGCCAATGCCCCAAGAGTGATTGCCATGCGGCAGACCGGTTGCTCATACAGGAATCATTCCTGCTCAATGTTACGGTCAGGTTACACACTGGTTAAGAATGTGCAAACCATCCTGCGCTTCCGCCTTGCCTCTATCCCCCGCACTCAGTTTAATGCCTCGCATCTTATATTTATGAACAAAACACCTCTGCGAGTGGCGGTCACGGGTGCGGCCGGTCAAATCGGATATTCCCTTCTTTTCCGGATTGCCTCCGGCGCGATCTTTGGCGCGGACCAGCCCGTCATCCTGCATTTGATTGAAATTGAACCCGCGCTCAAAGCGCTCAATGGCGTGGTCATGGAACTCGATGATTGCGCTTTCCCGCTCTTAAAAGGCATCGTGCCCACGGCCAATCTCGAGGAAGGTTTTCGCGGGGTCAATTGGGCGCTGCTCGTCGGCAGCATTCCGCGCAAGGCGGGCATGGAGCGTAAGGATTTGCTCGGCATCAACGGCAAGATATTTATCGGTCAGGGTCATGCCATTCAAAAAAATGCGGCCAGCGATGTCCGGATTCTGGTTGTCGGCAATCCGTGCAACACCAATTGCCTGATCGCAATGAACAATGCGCGCGAGATTGCGTGCGACCGTTGGTTTGCCATGACGATGCTTGACCAAAACCGCGCCAAAACGCAGCTCGCTCAAAAAGCGAAAGTGGACATCTCGCAGGTGAGCAATCTGGCGATTTGGGGCAATCACAGTTCGACTATGTATCCGGATTTTTTCAACGCCCGTATTGCCGGCAAACCTGCGGCGGACGTCATCAAAGACGAGGCATGGTTCAAGGACACCTTTATTCCCATCGTGCAGAAGCGCGGGGCTGCCATCATCGAAGCGCGCGGATTATCGTCAGCGGCCTCTGCCGCCAATGCGGTGGTGGACAGCGTCCGCAATCTGACCAATCCAACGCTCGCGAATGATTGCTTTAGCGTGGCGGTATGCACCGACGGAAGCTATGGCATCGAAAAGGGATTGATCTTCAGTTATCCCATTCGCAGCAGCGGCACAAAGTGGGAGATCATCCAGAACGTGTCGGTGAATGAGTTCAGCCGCTCCAAGATCACCGCGACGGAGAATGAGTTAAAAGAAGAGAAAAGTTTGGTGAGCGAGTTGTTGCCAAAGTAAACGGTCAAATATTCCTCGCCAATCTTTCCGCCAGCCGTTGCAGGGCAGGGGAGCGATCGAGCTTTTTCAGTTGCACTTCAATCAAGCAAAAGGTTTCGGTCTGCTGTTTAGCTTGCGTGAGCGCTGCCTCAAGTTCTGATTCGGTGCGAACCAAAAAACCCTTCCCCGCGCCAATCACCTCCGGGAAGCGATGGTATCGCCAGTTCCAGACGTCGTTGTAAGGGCCATCCTGCATGTGGCGCTCAGTGCCATATCCATTATTATTGAGCAGGATGACGATTGGGTTTAGCCCATACCGGGCGGCAGTCGCCAGCTCCATGCCGGTCATTTGAAATGCGCCATCGCCGACAAGGATCAGCGGGCGCAATTTGCGATTGGCGAATTGTGCGCCAATGCCCGCCGGAATCGCAAAACCCATCGAGGCGTAATAAGCCGGCCCGAGGAATTCCGTGCGATGGCGGATGTAAAGATCCGCCGCGCCAAACAGCGCATCGCCGACATCCGCGACCACAACCATGTCTTCGGTTAAAAATCCGTTCAGCCGTTGAAAAAGCTTTTGCACGCTTAATTCTCCCGTGCGCGTTTTGCTCTTCGCCGCGGCAATGGCCCCAGGCGAGGTAAATTTCGGCAATCGTCGCGCCGGCCACTTGGCCTGGACGAGAGCTTTGACAAAATCTTTGAACCGCACATCTTCATACGAGTGATAACGGATGGTCAGCTTCTCGCTCGTGGCTGAAATCGATCGTCCGGGATCCAGGCGTGCGGTGAAAACGCCCAGATTAATATCCGTCATGAACGTACCGAGCATGATTACACAATCGCTCGACTCGACAAATCGCCGCACTTCTTCGCGGCCCATCGCTCCTTCGTAAACGCCCAGGTAATATGGATGTTGTTCGCCAATGACTGATTTCCCGAGCAGCGTCGAAGCCACCGGAATATTCGTTTTCTCCGCGAACTCAGTGAGCAAATCCTGCAAACCAAACCGATGCACTTCCACATCGGCCAGGATAACCGGCTTTTTCGCGGAGTTGATGAATGCGCGAGCGTCATCTACTGACGCGCGAAGGGTTTTCAAATTGCTTATTTCATGAATGGATGTCGGCCGGTGATGCGGAATGCCCGGCACATGTATCATGTCTCGTGGCAATTCGAGGTAAACGGGCCGCTTATAGCGTGAGCAGGCGTGCAACACACGATCGATTTCCTGCAACGCCGTTTGCGGATCACTTAAAACGGCGGATGCAACTGTCAATTGTTCGAATACTTTTTTCTGCGTATCAAATTCCCGTACCTTGTGATGCAGCAGCGGATTCTTCTCGCGCTCGCGCATGCCGGGCGCGCCGCTGATGATTACCACCGGCGATTTCTCCGCAAACGCTTCCGCCGTGGTATTCGCCACCTTCAGCCCGCCCACGCAATAGGTGATGCAGACAGCCCCCATGCCCCGTACGCGCGCGTAAGCATCCGCTGCGAAACCAGCGCCTTGTTCATCACACGTATTAATTGTCTTCAGCGCGCTGCGCTGCAGGACATCATAAAATCCGAGCACGTAATCTCCCGGAATACCGAAGACGTGGCGCACGCCGTAATCGTACAGTCGCCGGATAAGATATTCGCCGATGTGATTTGAAGGTTTCATTCCTCCTTAAAGATAAAATAAAAAACAGCTCTCCACAATGACCCCAATTTCTGAATCAGGCGCTGTAACATCTAATGCGACTGCCCCTTGTTTTTAGGGTGGCCTCTATGGTGCTGGGTTACGTTCAGCTCCGCACTTCCAACACGAGGTAAACTGGCCTTCTATTAATTCGCCACAGCTCTGGCACGTCCAAGGCAATTTCAATTCGACGGGTGTTCTCAGCCAGGAATCTCGCACCTCCATGGCTTGTTCATAATCTGCATCGTTTACGATCCAGACTTCTGGTGTGAATTCGAGCCCTGGTGCCCACTGGGTTTCATTGCGCACAATCGTCTGGATACCGGCATTTTCAAGGACCGTCTTGAGCAAGCCAGTTTCGGCACTGTTGAGCGAACCAAAAATTATTTTCATGGCTCGGCTTTCGCTTCGCCTTGTGGGTTTTTGGTTATGCAGCAATGGTCCACGCTCCATGCACCTCCACCTGCGGCCGCAAAATAAAGAAATATAAAGCAGTAAAGGACCGCCAGTTCACCTCCATTTTGAATAGGAAGAGCGCCTTTGGGTGCGTGCGCCATGAAATAGGCCACTGCCATTTGCCCGGAGAGAATGAATGCGGTTGGCCGCGTGAATAAGCCGAACAGTAAGAGCAACCCGCCACCAAATTCAAGCACGCCGGCAACGACAACAATGGGAATATGTTGAATTACATGTTCGCTGGGCGGAACTCCAAAAAGTTTTTGGCTCCCATGCAGCAGGAAAAGAAATGCCGCGACAATTCTTAGAGTGCTGAGCAGCCGCGGAGACCAGGTGATGCAGAAAGGATTATTCATACCCGTGAATTTTTTATTGTTCCCCTATTCATTGGAGTATCATGAGAGGGACTTTTCGATATGCAATCGCTGAATTTTGCAGGGTGACGCCTAAAAAACGCTAATGTACCGTGCAAAGGAGCACCCGAAGCCTGTCCTGCTCCCCACTCTATTCTAGCTTTTCCACCATAGTTCAGCTATTCTAGTCAAAATTGGCCATAGAAGTTATCCGAGCATGAATTGTCTCACCCTGCGTACGTTTTTGTTCATGCTTTGGGCACTGGCAATCCTTTTGGTTAGTCCCAATTCACAGGCCTTTCGCAAATCCGCCGAAGCTCTGGCGCCCGTCGATAAACGCTACAAAAGCGCCAAGGCCCATTCTCCTGACCAGGAGAACGCGGCCGATCGGCTCAAAAGCCGCGTCCCTGCTTTGCGCCTTGATTTCGATCCACGCACTGGCGCTCCGCGAAACATTTCTTCCCCGGCCTCTCTCCTGACCGGCCCTCATGGTCAGGGCCTCTCGGTCTCACAATCTTCCGCTGCGGCTTTCGCTGAGAACGATCCGCACCGGGCTGTGAAAGCGTTTCTAAAAGAGCATGCCTCATTATTTGGCCACGGACCCGAAGTGCTCGATAAAGCTAACTTGGCAAAGCATGACCCGAGTTCCCCGACTCGCATCACCACCACGGTTTGGCGCCAACAAGTCAATCAGATCAATGTTTATGAAAGTGTCCTCCTCGCCAATATCACAAAAGATGGGGAACTCATTAATCTTTCCAGCAGCTTTCTGCCAGATGCCGAGGCCGCCGCAAACGCAGGCCTTGCGAATGGCCTCAACGCGGCTCTTGCGCCACCTGTTTCCTCAATAGCAGCCCTTAGCATCGCGGCTGCGGCCATTGGCGAACTTGTCACCGAGCCAGAAATCCTGCCGCTCGATGATGGCATCGGGCCCGAACTCCGCCACGAATTGCTGGCGGGAAATTTGCCGGGAACAGCCTCCGCCAAACTCACCTGGCTGCCCATGAATCGAGCACTCCTTCGGCTCTGCTGGCAGATTGAAGTGATGCGCTCGCAGGGCGGCGAACGCCATCGTGTGCTCGTTGATGTCCAAACTGGCGAAGTGCTGGTGCAGCGCCGCCTCACGGTCAATCTTTCCGACGCAATTTATCGGCTATTCACCACTGAAAGTCCCGCACCCATGCGTCCCGGATTGTCCGTCCCAGGCACTAACCAGGCGTCCTTTGCTCCGCGCCAGCTCGTGCAATTGGACGCTATATCAACCAATGCCTCTCCACTCGGCTGGCTTAATGATGCAGCCAATGAAACGCGCGGCAATAATGTCGATGCGCACCTCGACCGCAATGCAGATGACCAGGCTGATTTGCCCCGGCCACATGGCAATCCTTTTCGCGTGTTTACACTCCCTCTGGATTTAACCCAACCGGCGGACACTTACGGCGATGCCTCTGTGCTGCAACTCTTTTACTGGTGCAATTTCATGCACGATAAACTTTATTCGCTCGGCTTTACCGAAGTGGCGGGGAATTTCCAGAAAGATAATCTCGCCCGTGGCGGTTTCGAGGGCGACGCCGTCCAGGCCGATGCACAGGACGGTTCCGGCGTAAATAATGCCAACTTCACGCCAAGCGATGACGGCCAGCCGCCGCGCATTCAGATGTACGTTTTCGATGGTCCAAGTCCAACTCGCGACGGAGCCCTCGATGCCTACATTGTTTGCCATGAATACACGCACGGCCTGAGCACCCGTCTCGTGGGTGGCGGCGTTGGCATTTCTGAATCGCAATCCGCTGGCATGGGCGAGGGCTGGTCCGACTTCTACGCGCTCTCTCTGCTCACACTAGCAGGTGAGGATCCTGACGCCGTTTACCCGATGGGCGCCTATGCCACCTACAAATTTTCCGGGCTGAATGAAAATTATTATTATGGCATCCGCCGCTATCCCTATTGCACAGACATGTCAAAAAACCCGCTCACATTTGCGGATATCGACCCATCCCAAATCAGCCCGCATTCCGATGTCCCGCTCAGCCCTATTGATCCATTCGCGCCTTTTCTTGCCGATGAAGTGCATCATCAGGGTGAACTTTGGTGCGTCACACTTTGGGATGCGCGCGCCTTGTTGGTAAAAAAGTACGGGCTCGAGTCTGGCAACACGCTCATGCTGCAACTCGTCACGGACGGCATGAAGTTATCGCCGCCGAACCCCACTTTTCTCGAAGCGCGCGACGCCATCATTCAGGCTGATATAGCCGCCAATCGCGGAGCAAATTATCGTGAGCTTTGGTCTGCATTTGCGCGCCGCGGCATGGGCTTCAGCGCAACATCTCCATTTTCCAGCACGACCTTCGGACTGCATGAAGCGTTTGATTTGCCCGATGCGTTGCTCATTCTGCCCCCTAGCGGCTTCGAATCCAGCGGCCCCCAAGGCGGTCCCTTTGTCCCAATGTGCCAAAGCTTCACTCTGACGAATACCGCCTCCACGGCCCTGGTTTGGCGAGTCTCAGCCGATCCTGCGTTGCTGACACTTTCACCCACTGGCGGCCTCCTCGCGCCGCTGCAATCCACGCAAGTCACCGCCTGCTTAATCAGTGGTGTCGCGCAGTTTCCTCTTGGCGCCTATGGAACGAGCATCATCTTCTCGAACATTTCCAGCGGCTATGCCCAATCGCGCCAGGCAGATTTGAGGGTCATGGCCATCGCCAGTATGCCTTTCCATGAAGATTTCGAGAGCGGCGTGCTTGGGCCGTGGTGGAATGCTTCGGGAGTGGGCCCGTTTCGCACCCGCGTCACGCCTGATTTCCAACCGCACGCCGGGAACTATCAATTGACCATGGATACCCTCGATTTCAACGAGCAATACGCCCGCAATGAATTGACCCTCGGCCTCGATCTTGGTGGATACACCAATGTCGTTCTGGACTTTTGGGCCAAATCGTTTGGAGACGAGCCAAACGGTCCGCCACCTATTCCTTTTTTCGACGGGGCTGACTTCGATGGCGTGGCCATCAGTGTTGATGGCTCAGCCTGGTACGATGTGCAGGACTTCTTTTTCGAAGTGGATAATCG
>DASWRJ010000385.1:0-3291 GCA_036403255.1 Verrucomicrobiia bacterium | reverse complement strand
CTTGTTCTTGCCTTTTTCGACTACGATCACATTTTGGCACGAAGCAGTTTCTTTCAGCGCGCATTTGCCACATTTGCCTTCGCCCTTGATTGTGATTTCCTTTGCCTCTTTATCTGCGCCAAAGGCGTTCGAGAACGCCATGGCGGCCATGAGGATTGATGAGAAGAGTAACTTTTTCATTTTGTTCGGTCCTTTAATTTTGCAGTTTATTGCTTTTCAATAGGTTGGACGGACTCTGCCCCGGTTTCCATCACGCCGGCAATGGGGCCAATACCGTATGTCCCCGTAAGTGCCGCAGACGCAACAGGCTGCAACGTTATTTATCCAGGCTGGCGATAGCTTCCCGGATTTTGACCTCCAAATATTTCTGACGATCTGGAAAGATCACTTTCTGCGTATCCGCCTCGACCACGTAAAAGGTATCAATGGCAGCGCCTTTTTCGGTCAAAATTTTCGCGAGCGAAATATCCAATCCGCACTCGGACAGTGCCTGCGAAATCACATACAAAACGCCGACTCGATCTTCGGTTTCCACGTCGATGACTGTCCTGGTCTCCGAGGTTTCATTATCAAAATGAATGCGCGTGGGAATGCGCTCCCCCTCCAATGACTGATAAAGCGGCCGCACCGCTTTGCGCTTCTGAATCAATGGCCGAAAGTCAACTTCCTCCTCGGACCCAAGCGCCCGGAACAGTATTTCCTCCAATTGCTCGCGGGGCTCGCGTGAGACCAGCCCGCCCGTCACGGCGTCGGTCACAAAAAACGTGTCGAGCACTATTCCATCGCTGCGCGTGAAAATCTGCGCTGACAAAATATTTATGCCCGCGGCGCTCAGTGAGCCGCAAATTTTCGTAAACAAGCCCGCCCGGTCCCAGGTGCAGATCTTTACGCTCGTATAGCCGCGGTCCGGTTCATTGTGCCAGACCAGGACTGGCTCAAGCGCCTTGTCTTCCTCGGCAATCTGGTGATGCATGAACCGATGGGCCAGTGTCAAATCCGTGACAATTTCCCTCTCGGGCTTGATCTGAAAATAGCGCGGCGGCAGCGTGGCAAAATGGGCCTGCAATTCCTCCGGTCCAAAGCTGCGTGGCAGCATTTTTTCGATTTCCTGGGCGAGCAACTCGCGCTGCTTCTCTTCCGCGCTGATGAACGTGGTGCCCCCCCGCAGCATTTCCATGGTCCGATGGTGCAATTGCCACAGCAACGACTCCTTAAAACCGTTCCATAGCTTATCGCTGGTCGCCATCGAATCGACAAACGTTAGCAGCGTCAGCATTGTCAGATTTTCCTGCGTCTGCATCTGCGCCGCAAAATGCCGGATGACCGCCGGGTCCTCCAAATCCCGCCGCTGGGAAATCATCGCCATGGCCAGATGGTTCTCGATCAGCAGCCGCAGCGAATGGGTTGTCGCGCCATCAAGCCCCAACCGCCGGGCGACACGCATGGCCAATTGCCCGCCCAACTCAGCGTGTTTGCCGGTGTGCTCAGCCTTTCCAGCATCATGCAAGAGCAGCGCCAGATAAAGTATGAACGGATTCTCCATACTGCGGAAAAGCTCGGTGTAAGCGTTGTAGGGCGCTTTTTTTGCCTCCCAAATGCGATCCAGTTGCTCCGTGCACATCAACGTATGCTCGTCGGCCGCATACTGATGATAAAACTCGTGTTGCACCAGACACGTGAGCTTCCCAAATTCCGGCAGGTATTTGCCGAGAAATCCCACATCATGCATGCGGCGCAGGATGCGCGAGACATTCCCACGCTGATTCAGAATCTCCAAAAACGTCTCCCGCACATGCTCTTCCTTCAGAAAAGCGCGGTTCACCAGGGCAAGCTCAGCCTTGATGAGCTGGGCCAGGTCGGGATGCAGATTGAGCCCGCGCTGTTGCGCATAGAGAAAGACGCGCATTAATCGCCGCGGCTGGTCGGTGAAAACGCGGCTGTTCAAAAAATGAATTTGCCCATCCACGATTTTGAAGCCATCCAGGTGCTGGTCCTTCGGCTGGCCGAAGGGCGCGCGCAGCAATTTGCGAATGGACGGCAACCGTTTGGCCTGTGGCAGCAACGCGAGGCGTTCCTCCAGTGTGCGCGTAATGAGATAGATATTGCGCGAATAGGTATAGAGATCGCGCATGAAATGCTCGAGGCGCCGGCTGGGCGATCGCTCGGCGTAGCCAAGGTGCGTTGCGATGGTGGGCTGCAAACTTTTGGTCAATACGTCCACCGGCCGGTTTACCTGGTAATGCAATTCATTCCGCACTCTCAGCAAAAAATCGTAGGCGGCTTCAAGTTGCTTTCGCTCGGTCGGGCTAATGAATCCCTTCTCCTGCATCTCCGCCAAGGATCGTGTGCGATACTTGAAAAAGGCCATCCAATGGAGATTCTGGAAATCCCGAAGCCCGCCGCAGGCGTTCTTGATATTGGGCTCCTGCATGGTTGCCGAGTTGCCAAATTTTTCGCGTCGCGCCGCCTGGTCCTGCACGCGCGCGGCGATGTATTCGTCCTCGTGGCCTTCAACGCACTTGGCGATCACCGTCTTCTGAAATTTGTCGAATAGCTTTTGGTCCCCGGCAATTAAGCGGGCTTCGATCAGGGATGTTTTGGATTGCATGTCCCCATTGGCCACCTGCACACAATCCGAAATCGAGCGGACAGAATGTCCTATTTTAAAGCCGAGGTCCCAGAGCGGATACAAAATCCCATCCATGATTTTGGATAAGGCCGGCAGTGGTTTGCTCCCCGCGACGACCTGCCCCTCGTGCAAAAACATGAAATCAATGTCGCTATGGGGGTTCAACTCAGCCCGCCCGAAGCCGCCCAGAGCGATCAGGGCGAGGGGCGGAAATTCCTTTCGCGCCTGTGGAGATAAAGCCGCCTTTGCCCCGTCCCACAAATAACGCAGCAGAATGTCCATGAGCGCGGCGCGCCCCCGGGAGATCTCGCGTCCGGCCGCTCCCGCGCGGTGCAACATTTTCAGGCGGGCGGATTCGATCTTGAGAAAATTTTTGTAGCGCGCCAGTTCCTGCGCAGGCGCCACTCCCTCAGGCAAAGTTAATCGTTTGGCAGCGCTCTCTTCGATCTTCTCAACTAACGTCGGCATCTGCGTGCAAGCTAGGGACAAAACTCGGCTAAAGCAAGGTCACGCGCGTCAGCCGCCACGAGAAACCGAAAAGAAAAGGCGTAATTAGTTGAAGGAATCTGGGCCGGTCTAGCCGTGAACCTCAGAATTGCTGCCCGTTTAAGGTGCTACTGTCCATCTGTGACGGATTGAGCCGAAAGTATATGGATCGACGG
>DASWRJ010000384.1:0-7442 GCA_036403255.1 Verrucomicrobiia bacterium | reverse complement strand
AGCCGCAGATTGTGCCACGTGTGCTAGTAGTGACAAATGCAGCCAATACGAATGCGTCACCAAGCGGCTGGATCAATGACGGCGATAATGAAACCCGTGGGAATAACGTCGATGCGCATCTCGACCGCGATGATGACGATTTCCCTGACCTCCCGAGGCCGCAAGGAGCACCGGCGCGGGTATTTGATTTTCCCATTGATTTGACGCAATCGCCTTCCACGTACGGCGACGCATCGGTCGTGCAGCTTTTTTATTGGTGCAATTGGATGCATGACAAGCTGTATGAGCTTGGCTTCACCGAGGCATCTGGAAATTTTCAGGTAAACAATTTTGGACGGGGCGGCATCGGCGGAGATCCGGTACAGGCGGACGCGCAAGACGGCGGCGACTTTAACAACGCCCACATGACAACATATCCAGACGGAAATTCGCCCCGGCTGGAGCTGTACATCTTTGATGGTCCGCACCCGAGCCGTGACGCGGCATTGGATGTTCAGGTTGTTTTGCACGAATACACGCACGGGCTGAGCAATCGACGCGTGGGCGGCGGTGCAGGTATTACGGCTTTGCAATCGCTTGGGCTTGGCGAAGGCTGGTCGGACTTTTATTCACTCTCATTGCTGAGCAAACCGCAGGACGATCCGGATGCCAACTATCCGATCGGCAGCTATGTTACCTATGGATTGGGAGGAATGAACCAAAATTATTATTTCGGCATCCGGCGTTACCCGTACACAACGGACCAATCCAAGAATCCACTGACACTAAAGGACATCGACCCATCACAGGCGACTGGCCATCCTGGAGTGCCTGTAAACCCAGTATTCGGGGGAATAGCAGCTTCAGAAATCCACGCGCAGGGGGAAGTATGGTGCGTGGCGCTATGGGAAGCACGAGCTAATTTGATGCAGAAATATGGAAATACGGCGGGGAACCGACTGATGCTGCAATTGGTGACAGACGCGTTGAATTTAACTCCAGCCAATCCCAACTTCCTGCAGGCGCGAGACGCAATTATTCAGGCGGACCGCGTGAACCATGGCGGGACGAATTTCACGGATCTATGGGCTGGGTTTGCAAAACGCGGATTTGGCTTCAGCGCCACCTGTCCAGGAAGTTCCACGACGGTAGGTGTGCAGGAAAGCTACGATGCACCTGACGATCTGTTGTTGAAACCGCCCGGGGATTTGCTGTTTCTGGGTTCAAGTGGCGGTCCATTTTTCCCCGTCTCAGTTGGCCTCACATTAACAAATATCGGGAGCAACGCCTTGAATTGGTCCGCGGTGAAATCGGCGAACTGGCTTTCACTTTCAAATACTTCGGGACTCCTGGTTCCCGGTGGACCTGCCGCGCAAATGCAAATCACGGTTAATGACACGGCCAACGTGCTGGCGGATGGAATCTATCAGGACACGATTTGGTTTACCAACCTGACAAATTTACGGGCGCAAAGCAGACAAGTGATTTTGAGCGTTGGGCAGCCGGATTATTTTACAGAAAACTTTGCGCAGGGCGGGAATGACTTGAATCGCTTTTCCATAACGTTCACACCGAATGGCAGCGCAAGTTTCTACGGCAGTTGCAAGGAACCGGCCACAAATTTTCCGGTGGATCCGCGAAACGGCAAAGTGGTCTCACTATCAGATGACAGCTTTGTGCAAATCGCGGCAGCGGGAACCAACCGGATTTCGCTGTATGGCAGAGCGACGAACGTGTTTTTCATCGGCAGCAATGGCTATA
This sequence comes from Verrucomicrobiia bacterium, assembly GCA_036403255.1. Taxonomy (GTDB): domain Bacteria; phylum Verrucomicrobiota; class Verrucomicrobiia; order Limisphaerales; family JAQGOV01; genus JAQGOV01. The sequence goes on along the minus strand of DASWRJ010000384.1, from coordinate 5,702 downwards.
TCACATTTGAAAATGGTGATTCAGCTTATTCAGGCACGCTGGCGTCGCATTTTGCGCTGCGCCGAATTTCCGGGTTATTTGCGGACTTGAATCCGGAAGCAGGTGGACGGGTCACTTGGCAGCAGATGTCAGATCGCGCAGTGGTAACGTTTCAGGAAGTGCCCGAGTACCGGAGTGGCGCGTTGAACAGTTTTCAAATTGAGATGTTTTATGATGGACGGATCCGAATCACATGGCTGGACATTGGATCGGCCATTGGATTGGCAGGGCTTTCACAGGGGCGTGGAGTGCCGCCGGCTTATCTGTCAAGCGATCTAAGTGCCTATCCCTCTTGCTCGATGGCGCTGACCCTAAGCGTGCCGGCGGAAACCACCGAAGGCAGCGGAACCCTGGCCGGCCAAGGCACAGTTTTCTTGCCGGTGCCCGCAACGACTAATCTGGTGATCTCACTGCGCTCGAGCGACACTTCGGAAATCGTCGTTCCTTCGACGGTTCAAGTGCTGGCAGGGCAATCCCAGGCAGTCTTCGACCTCATCGTGATAGACGACACGGACCTGGATGGGACCCAAATGGCCACGATAACCGCGGCCGCAAGCGGCTTTCTACCCGCGTCAGCAAGCATTGCGGTAAAGGACAATGAAACGGCGAAATTAACCCTCGTGCTGCCTGCCCAGGCGGCAGAAACGGCAGGCACTATAAGCGGCACGCTGAAAACGGACAAACCGGTCGGAACCAATGTGGATGTGGCCTTGTTTTCGAGCGACCCGCAACGTTTGCAAGTGCCCTCGTTTATCACACTGGGACCGGGGACCAGTTCGGCTGGGTTCAGTTTGCAGGTCATCAATAATAACAAAATTGATGGGAATGAAGCGGTGCAAGTCACAGCCTTTGTGCCGGGCTGGACAAATGGGACGGCCACAATCTTTATCACCGATGATGAAAGCAATCAATTGCAGTTGCTTGTTCCACCGAAGGCCGGAGAAGCATCGGGCACGCTGAGCGGACAAGGAAAAATAGTTTTTTCGGGCGCTGTGGCCACCAATGTTACTATCCACCTGACCTGCAGTGATCCGGCGCAGCTTTTGGTGCCAGCAAATATCCTGGTGCTTGCAGGGCAAAGCGCGGCGACATTTGACCTGACTCCGATTGACAACGAGGCAGTAGATGGCACCCGCAATTTAGAGATAACAGCCCAGGCATCTGGCTGGAGCAGCGCGTCCGCATCAATCCAGATTTTGGATGACGACACGCCACCAACGCCCAGCCTCCCCTACCCTCCCGATCTCGCTGCGCAAATTCCATTGTCGGTGACGCTGACTTGGGATAGCGGCGAAGGAGATTTACTGATCAATGGTGATTTTGAGACGGGAGATTTTGAAGGGTGGACAGTGGAAAACTCGGGGAGCGGAGAATTTGTGATCAATGATGGAACACTCGATCCATTGAGCCCAGACGGACCATTGCCGCCTTTTGCGGGCCAGTTTAGCGCGTTGTGCAATCCAGGCGGCCAAGGACATTATGCAATTTCTCAGGATCTGACTATTCCGCCGAGCGCGAGCACAATCGTGCTGCACTGGGCGCACCGAATCCGAAATCATGGGGGGTCATTTTCCACAAATCAGCGATTCCGCGTCGAGATCCGGGACTTGCAGGACCAAGTGCTGGCTATACCATTCACCACCCAGCCCGGCGACGTTTTGCTCCAGGATTGGGTGGAGAATAATTATGACTTAGGCTCTTTCCGGGGTACAGACATTCGAGTCGCATTTGTGGAGGAAGACAGTTCGTCGTTCTTAAACGTGCATTTGGATAGCATCAGTGCCATTGCCACCGCAAATCCTCCAGCTACTTACGATGTCTATTTCGGCCAGAATCCAGCGATCGGGCAAGGTCAACTGCTCGGGTCAACGGCAACGAATCTCTGGCAGCTTCCGCCTCTGGCACCCCAAACGACTTATTACTGGAAAGTGGTGAGCCGACGTCTGGGTGAAAGCACCAGCCCAGTATGGCAATTTACGACTCGAGGGGTGGAACATTTTGTGTGGAGTGGGATTGGAGCGACGCAACGAGTGGGGCAGCCGTTTCCGGCAACGATCAGCGCAAAAGAATTGGGCGGCCTGGGTGTAAGCAATTATTCCGGCACTCTAAATCTGAGCGCGATGACGACGCCGACGGATGGAGGAACGCCTCAAGCGGTCGCGATCTCTCCGGCCGCGGCTGTATTGAATAATGGATTTTGGTCAGGGACAGTAACGGTGCTGGAACCGGCATCGAGCATGGTACTGCTGGCATCTGACAGTCACCATACTGGAACCAGCGCTCCATTCTCAACCATCCTGACCAATAATCTTGTGTTAAGCGCGTCGGCCAACCCATCGCCCGTAATCACCACCCATGGATTTGACTATACATTATCCGTTTATAATCCCGGGCCAACGGCTGCGACGGGTGTATGGTTGACGAATGATTTGCCAGATGGACTGCAAATCAGTTCGATTCAGACTTCACGGGGCAGTTGCACGCTGGACAATTCGGAAGTCGTGTGCAATTTGGGAACCATTCAGGGGGGAGAAACCGTTGTGGTTGTGCTTACATGCCCTCAAGCGGGAGATCCTGGGCTGCTCACGAATTTTGCGACTGTAGTGCGCCAGGAAAACGATCCAATCCTGTCGGATAACAGTGTCACTCTGCAGACGCCAGTGATCCCGATCGTGTATGTCTCGATTAATTCTTCTTCAAGTTTTGAAGACGATTTGGCGCTTTCCTTGCAGGTAAACCTTTCCGAAGCAGCCTCATATCCCGTGAGCGTGGAATATGAAACGCTGGACGGAGCGGCAGTGGCAGGGTTGGATTTTGTTTACACCCACGGGTTTTTGACTATTCCGGCGGGAAGTTTGAGCGGGTTCATCAATGTGCCTTTGATTGATGATGCCATACATGAATCCGATGAGACATTTACAGTCGCTATTTACAACGCGAAGAATGCAATAGTTTCGGATGATTATGGAGTGGGAACGATAATTGATAACGATGCCTATCCGGATTTGCAGTCAGCCAATGCTTTTGCGCGAGAGCCGCAAAGCGGAGACACAAACCTAGTATTTCGGGTATTGCTTTCACCTGCGAGCGGGCTGCCCGTACAGGTTGCATTCACTACATCCAACGGGACAGCGTTGGCGGGAACACATTACGTTCCGACGAATGGACTTTTGAATTTCAACGCTGGAATCACACAGCAAAACGTTGCAATCGGCATCCACAGCACGGGCCTGGGAAACAGCAACGCCAGTTTTTCGCTGGTTTTTTCGGATGCCCAAAACGCGAATATATCTCAAAGCACAGTGCAAGGAACGATCCTCGGCCCGAACAGTTTGCCGTTTATTTCGATGAGCAATCCGTCCGTCCCGGAAGGAGCGAGTGGAACACGGCCCATGACGTTCCTCGTTTCCCTTTCGTATCCTGGAACACTTCCAGTTTCTTTAAACTACGCCACGCGGGATGTGACCGCTACAGCAGGGCAGGATTACGTGGCAACTTCCGGCTCGCTCTTGATCCCGGTTGGGGTGACTCAGACGCAAGTTGTAGTGAACGTCATTGGGGATGTTCTGGATGAAGATGATGAGACGTTCCAGTTGGTGCTCACGAATGCGACGAATGCCAGGTTGCAGGGCAATTTTGGGACCGGCACAATTTTGAATGACGATTCACCGCCCGTTCTGGCAGCGCATGCGGTGTCCATAAACGGCAATGGCCAGGGACTACTCACGGCTTTTGTGCCTGTGACGCTTTCTTCAGCCAGCGGGCGGAATGTAAGTGTGGATTTTCAAACGCGAAATGGCAGCGCGCTCGCGGGAAATGATTACCAGGCAACGAACGGAACGATTACATTTGCACCAGGCGTGCTCACCCAGTATGTGGTCCTGCACATCTATGCTGAGTCTGGGCCTGAGCCAGACGAACAGTTTTACCTGGATATCACAAATCCCAACCATGCGAGCCTGGGCGCCGCCTCAGCGACGATTACCCTGCTGCACAGCAGCGCCAATGGACCTTATTTGGATCATTTTGATTGGTCTGCCATAGCGTCGCCCCAGTTTTCTGATTTTGCGTTCACCGCGCAAATTTATGCGCGCGATTCAGCAGGCAATTTATCGAGCGACTTCAATGAAATGGTGGCAGTCCAGGCATTGCTAAGGTTGCCGGATGTGCAGGCGGGAAGCAGAAACATTCCTACGATCTATCCGATGGGCAGTTTCTTTCAGGATGAAAGAACTGAAATTCTTTATTTGGGCAATGAGCTAAACGGACCACAAATATTCTCAGGGCTGGCACTGCAAGTCGCCGCGCCTCCAGGCCAGTTGCTGAGTAACTGGACAATTCGCTTGAAACCGACTGCCCTGCAAAACTTTGCTAATGCGACGTGGGATTTGAGCGGATGGCAAATGGTTTATCGCCGTGCGGAAACAATCACGAGCACAGGCTGGGTTGCATTTACATTTGATACGCCGTTTAACTACGATGGGAGCAACAACCTTTTAGTGGATTTGAGTTTCAATAATAGCAGCTACTCATTTGATGGGGCTTGCCTGGGATTTGAAAGCGCCACGAGCCGAGTATTGAACGGCCGCAGTGATACTCAAAATGAGGATCCCACTACATGGACGAGCAATCCAGTGCCCAGTATTTATTCAACCGTCCCCAATATTCGTTTCGTCCCGGCAAAAACACCGGTGCCTGTAACACCGGCCATAGCGGGGCCGTTTACGAATGGAGTTTGGGCAGGAAGGGTGGCCATTGCGGCGATAGGCACAAATGTAACTCTCCAAGCCGACGATGGAGAGGGCCATCGCGGGACCTCAAACCCATTCATCGTGCAAGGGCCAAACGATTTGGAACTTTCAGCTTCAACCACGGCAGACATCGTGAACCTCAATTCCAGCTTGGTTTACACGTTAACAGTATATAATCCGGGTCCATTTGTGAGCACCGGCATCATCGTAACGAACTTTTTACCGACGGGCGTGAGCTACGCAGGGGCGATGGCGACGCAAGGGAGTTGTTCATACAATAATGGGATTGTCCGTTGCCAACTGGGGCAACTGCCAGCAGGGACCGCAGCGCTGGTGCAAATCCAGGTGACCACCCCTTCCACAACGGCATGGCTGACAAATCGAGCGACTATCAGCAGGAATGAACCCGATCCAAACCCGGCCAACAATTTGCTGAGTATTGTGACGCTGGCCACAAATCTTCCGCCGGAAGTTTCAATTATGAGTCCAAGCGAAGGCCAGCAACTCGAACAGCCTTCACACTGGTTGGTAACGGCAGAGGCTTACGATACAATCGCAGTGGCGAAGGTCGAATTCTACATCGACGATATTAAGGTTGGGGAGTCGAGCAGCAGCCCGTATTACTATGATTGGCCAAGCCCTCCCGGAGGCAGGCATACACTTGTGGCTGTGGCGACGGATAATTTTGCAGCGGCTGCATCTTCCAGTCCGGTTCATATCTCAGTGCGACAAGGGAATATCACGGTCTATCGACGGCCTGCTGGAAATTGGGCGTATATCTACAATGGCGATCGCGCCCAGGCTGGTCCGAAAGGAAACGCGGTTTTAGATGGTACTTGGGACCATAATAACTCTTCGAGTGAGTGGGACGGATTAGGCCGCGGACTGGGCATGGGCGCACCTGGCGGCATC
>DASWRJ010000383.1:0-7881 GCA_036403255.1 Verrucomicrobiia bacterium | reverse complement strand
GTGGCGCTGCCGATGAAAACGACTCGATTGCGAAAAAAGTCTTTAACAGCCGGGTCATTCCGATTCAGTGCTTGCGCATAGCTAAGGTGCGGAATGGTGTCGCGCGGCCCGTAATAATTTAACCACCGTTCTTCGCTGGCGCTGCCCGGATGCTTTGTCACTTCGGCATTCAGCATCGTAGCGAGGCTCCAGCTCAGACTTTGGATCGTTGCCACATCATGCAAATGCCTGCGGATGCAGTCGTCCGGATCGGGCATCAATTGGTCGAATCCATAATACGGCGTAGCTGCCAGCAACGTGCTATTCGGCAGCATGGGGCGCAAATCAATCGCATAAGCATAGTAATCTCCCGTGCCAAGGTCCGAAGCGAGCACCACCTTGCCATTTTTGCGAACGGCATTTGCAAATTTCAGATTTGCAGCCGGGTTGCGCCCTTCGTCATTGAAAAGAATATCAAAAGCAATCGCGCGTGCCCCGGCTTCAGTGAGAACCTCGACGAGTTCCGCATGATTAGTCCGATCCCAGGCGCCATCATAAGGCTGGTTGAGGGCTTGATGGCTAACGTCATCGAGATGGACAATGGCAACTTCGCTAATCGTGGCCTGTGGGCGGATGAGATAGGGCAGATCGTAACTCCACCGTTCGAGCGGGGTGCGCAGCAGGAGGATGAGCAAACCTAAAAGCGTGGCTATAGCCACTCCCGATTTGCCGGTGGCCCAGACGTCGAGGAGTTTACGCCGCAGCGTCATTGCTTCATGCCAATGCTAAATGAAGCTTCTTGACAGAGAAAGCCTAACCAGCTCTTGCAGAATTTCCATTAATCCCAGCATGTTCAGCTTTCCTGCCCGACTCTTCAGCGGCATCCATACCGCTTTGATACCCGGCCAAACCCCTGAACTGCGACTTAGTTTTTCAAGAGCGGGCAGGAAAGCGCTCCACGCAAATAAAATTCAAAAGACCAACAGCGGGCTTCGATGCGCACACAGATTTATTCTTCACCGAAGCCCGCTGTCTCTCCCACACGGGAAAGATTTAGAACTGGTTCGTGAACTCTCTGGCCCACGCATGCCAGCCTTTGTCTGCTTATTGGCAACTTGCATGCCAAGTATGGGAGGCGTTTTATCGCGGCGCTGGTGATTGCTGAGGCGGGATGTGAACCTCCAAAAAAATCAGGAGCAACTGAACAGGCCTGGCGCTCTCCAGTCGCCAGGCGTGCAGGCGAGTTGCTCCTGCAATTCTCGAAAATTTAGCTCAGGCCAAAGTCAGCTGTTCGTCAGGAGTAATGATGCCTTTGGCAATGGCATGGCGGGTCAGTCCAGCCACGTCATGAATATTGAGCTTGTTCATGACCTGCTGCCGATGCTTCTCCACAGTTTTGATGCTGATATTTAACTCCGCCGCAATTTGCTTATTGGCGTAGCCTTCGGCTATGAGTTGCAGCACCTCCGCTTCACGCGTCGTCAGGTAATTGCCTTTCTTCTTCACGATGCCGCCTTTGGCAAATGCTTCGCGGCACTTCTCCATCAGCCGCTTCGAGATGCACGGACTGAAAAACGCATTTCCCTTCTTGGCTTCGCGAATGGCTTTGAGCAAATCGTTGGCTGCGGTTTGTTTCACCAGGTAGCCTGTGGCACCTTCCTCGATCAATTGCTGCACGCGGTCATCGTCGCTGTACGACGAGAGAATCAAAATTTTAGTGGTCGGCACTTCCCTCGTAATTTGCCGGGCCGCCTCAATCCCGTTCAGTTGCGGCATTACGACATCCAGTACAATCACGTCCGGGCGCAATTTTTTGGTCATAATGACCGCCTGGCGGCCATTCTCGACCTCGCCCACGACGACGATATCGTCGGCTGACTCCAGCAGGAGACGCAAGCCCTCCCGGACCACGGTATGATCATCGGCGAGTAAAACTGTGATTTTGCTATGGCTTCGTGGTGGAGGTTCCGGGGACGAAGCCTCATTGTGCAGCCGCGCACCTGCAGATTGGCTTTCAGAGATCATAGAGCTTGGGTCTATTGTGGTTTATGGAGTAGTTATTTGAGGTATAATCTAGGAGTAGTAAGCACGCCTACAAATGGGGTACTCACCCACCATGTTCCTTGAAGATGAAGCACTTGGACTGATGCCTTTCTGGTCACATCCACTCCCAAAAGCCAATAAAAAGAAACTGCAGGAGAAAATGGTGGTAGGAACTGGATTCGAACCAGTGAAGGCGTAAGCCAGCAGATTTACAGTCTGCCCCCGTTGGCCACTTGGGTATCCTACCACCCGGTCCACCATTGGTGGCGCGCAATATCCACAAAACCCGCCCTTCTTGTCAATCTGGGGCGATGCATTTCTCGGGGTCAGCCCACCTTTTCTCGATATTCAATGCTTTCCAGTCTGGACAACCCTTTGGCAGGTCTCGCACATTCATTTAATGTCGCGGCTGGTCATTGAGAATCTGAGCAAACGCTTCAAGGATTCTCAAAATTGCATAATCGATGCGGTTCGGCAGTTCTCCCTCCAAATCGAATCTGGCGAGCTGTTTGTGTTATTGGGACCTTCGGGTTCCGGCAAAACGACCCTTCTACGACTTTTGGCCGGATTGGAGGAGCCCGATTCCGGCACAATTTACCTGAATGAGAAACTCATTTCGGCAACACCCCCAGCCAAACGCAATCTCGCCATGGTCTTTCAGGGCGACGCGCTTTATCCACATCTCACAGCCAGTGAAAACATATCGCTCGGCTTGAAATTGCGGAAAGTGCCTTCTGCCGAAATCGCCGCGCGTGTTCATGAAACAGCCGAATTACTTCACCTCACCCAGTTGCTCCAGCGCCGACCGCATGAGCTGTCGGGAGGCGAGCGGCAGCGTGTCTCGCTGGCTCGCGCCATCGCCCGACGCCCCGAGGTCTATCTCCTGGATGAACCATTGAGCAGCCTCGACGCCCCACTGCGCTCAGAAATGCGCGGTGAACTGCTTAAAATCCAGAAGGAACTCAAAGTAACGATGTTGTATGTGACTCATGATCAAACCGAAGCGATGAGCATGGGAAATCATGTGGCCATCATGCAGCGGGGTGAACTTCAGCAAACCGGTACCGTGCAGGAGATTTACCGGCGGCCGGCAAATGTATTTGTGGCGCGATTTTTCGGGCTGCCACCAATGAATCTCATTGCCGGGCGCCTCAGTGAAGCCCATGGCCGGTTTGGCTTCAGACCTTCTGCCAGCCCGAAGCAATTCATAAAATTGGAGAACATTCCTGTTTCTCGAAATTGGCAAAACCGTGATGTGCTGCTCGGCATCAGGCCCGAACACATTTCCATAACGGATGCGTTTGTGGAAAATGGGCTCCCAGCAGCTTTTGATTATGCCGAATGGTTGGGGCCTGAAACGCTCCTGCACGTGCGTAGCGGCTCGCAATCTTTTATCCTGCGCGCAAAGGCCCACGAAAATCTGCCCCAAGCCGGCGCGGCAGTCAGGTTGACGGTGGATACTGAGCACGCGCTTTTGTTTGACCCTCTCTCGGGCCAGCCGATAGATTGATGCGCCAACGCGTTGTGTCGCAATCAATACTTGAAAAGATGTCCGCCCCCGCCCCAAACTTATTTAGCACTGCCCAACCCGCGCAATTTGTGGATGTCGGAGATGTGCAGGTTCCTAATCATTACGGTGACGCTCTCAAAGAATATAATGCGTTGAGGCAAAGCGCCGGCCTGTTTGACTTGAGCTTTCGTAGCCGAATTTGCCTGCTCGGCGCGGATCGCAAGCGTTTCTTGCATGGACAAGTCACGAACAACGTTAAAGACCTCCGAGAGGGCCAGGGCTGCTATGCAGCCTTGCTCAATGCCAAAGGCAAGATGCTGAGCGATCTGTTCATTTACAATTTGGCCCAGGAAATCCTGCTCGATTTCGAGCCGGGCCTTGGCTCGAAAGTTGCGCAACGCCTGGAAGCTTACATCATTGCCGACGATGTCCAGGTCGCGGATGTCGCGCCGCACTATGGCCTGCTCAGCTTGCAGGGGCCCAAAGCCGCGGAAATTCTGGCCGCGGCGCAACTTGGATTTCCTATGCCCGAGCAACCTCGCTCCTTCACTGGTGGCACTCATGCTGATTGGGGCGAGGTTTACGTGATGAATAATGCCCGCGGCGCCGTAGCGGGGTTCGATCTATTTGTGCCCAGCTCGGCCTTGAATAATTCGGCCGCATATTTGGAGCAACTGGTACTTGCAAGCGGCGGATGCATCTGCGGGTGGCAATCGCTGGAATGGGTTCGCATCGAGGCCGGGTTGCCCCGTTTTGGTGTCGATATGGACGAAACCAATTTGCCGCCAGAGGCTGGTATCGAGGCGCGTGCCATCAGCTATAGCAAAGGCTGCTACATAGGCCAGGAGATCATCTCGCGCATTCGCACCTATGGCCAGGTCGCCAAAACATTGCGCGGCCTGCGTCTGACGGATGATTTACAGCAGTTGCCCTCGCGCGGCGCTAAACTTTTCTTGGACGGCAAAGAAGTTGGCCACATCACTTCCGCCATCCGTTCTCCCGGTTGCCAGGCGAATATCGCGCTTGGCTATGTGCGGCGCGAACACAACGCGGCTGAAACGGAATTGCTCCTCGATACGCCCGAAGGTAAAAGTCCGGCCCGGATCGTGTCGCTCCCGTTTTATCGCCCTGCTCAAGATTAAATTTGCAATCCGCTGCCGCGCTTCCGCAGAATACTCGTTCCATGACGAATCAAAGTTCATCTATCTCACGCGTCGAGCCAGTAAAGACTTTCACCGTCGATGCGCTGCCCGTGCGCATTTACAAAGCCGAAGTCGAAATGGCCCACGATGTCACGAGCATTGCCGAGGAATATCTCTGCCAAACCATCTCACGCCAGGGTTCGGCAGCCGTCATTTTGGCCACGGGAAATTCGCAAATCAAATTTTTGCAAAACCTCGTTCGCTCCGGGCTTGTGGACTGGTCCAAGGTCACCCTCTTCCACATGGATGAATACCTCGGCATCAAAGCCGATCACAAATCCAGCTTCCGCCATTATTTGCGCGAACGCGTCGAGAGCACGCTCAAGCCTAAGGTGTTTCATTATATCCAGGGCGACTGCCTGCTGCCGTTTGATGAAGCTGCGCGTTATGCGAAATTGCTCGAGGCCCAGCCCATCGATCTCTGCTGCCTGGGCATTGGCGAAAACGGTCACCTCGCTTTCAACGATCCTCCCGTCGCCAACTTTGAAGACCCGTATAAGCTCAAACTGGTCCAGCTCGATGATCCGTGCAAAATGCAACAGGTCCGCGAAGGGCATTGGCCTTCGCTTGAAGCTGTCCCGCCTTACGCATTTTCCCTCACCATACCCGCCCTTTGCTCGGCGCGAAAACTAATCTGCGTTGCGCCAGAAAAGCGAAAAGCAGTTGCCGTGAAAGCGACTTTGCAAGGCCCAATCTCTACGCAATGCCCCGCTTCAGTTCTCCGCCGTCAAAGTCACGCCACGCTGTTCCTCGACTTGGATTCGGCCAGTTTGTTGGGGATGTAGCAAAAAGGTCTTAGATATGCGAGCTCAGGTGCTTGTGATAAGTTGTCAAACTGATTAAAATGCCTCAGATGAAAACCGAAACGGTTCTTCCAGCACGCGTGCGGGGCGCGGATGTGTGGCCTATTTCTGTCGAGGCCTATCACGTCCTCGGAGAAGCGGGTGTTATTCCAGAGAGAACCGAACTACTCTACGGCACCATCTACCAGAAAATGCCAAAGTCACCACTCCATAGCTATCTGATTCAATTTCTGCAGGAACTTCTGCGACCTTTTCTCCCCAGCGGGTTTATTCTCCGTATTGAGCAGCCGATTAGATGCGGCGACTCCGAACCCGAACCTGATTTGGCCATCGTTCGCGGTCAATTGCAGGAATTCAAGGAAGCGCATCCTCAAACCGCCGCACTGGTGATAGAAATTTGCATTAGCAGTGCCGAGTATGATCGCTCGAAATTGCGCGCCTATGCCAGCGCCGCCATTGCGGAATGCTGGCTTATATTGGTCCCCCAAAAGCAGGTCGAAATTTATCGCCAGCCCTTAAATGGAGAGTTCTCAAGCCTCAGCGTCGCAGGCCCTGGCGGGCAGGTCAGCAGTGTTGTCTTGCCTGAACTACAACTTCAGCTCAGCCCGCTTTTCAGTTAACCTTTACCCTTTTCCTTCTTCTTTTCGTTCTTCGTGCGCTTAATCTCCGCGATCAAAAAGTGAATCAAGTGCTTCAATCGCGGCTCAATATTCACCGTCTCCAAAATCGTCTGCCGCTCGCTCGGACCAGGCAATAACGCACACGTGACGAGATCCGCGACCTGATCCGCGTCTGAGAGCGTTTCGAGGTAATTCAAAATCTCTTTTATCGATACTTTTGTCGAAGCAGCCTCGGGCACCGATTTGCCAATTCCCGCCTTTTTCACCACCGGAAAAGGAAACGGAAACGGCCCCATCTCAACGCGTTGCCTGACCAACTCATGCACTTTCGCCAAAAGCGCGTCGATTACCACGTTATCAGCCGCTTCGGCTTGCAGCGGGCGAATCGATTGCACCCGATATGGTTTATATTGAACGGTTTCGCGCAATTCCACACGAGTTAGTCCCTGCAAAATGAGATGCGAAGTGCCATCCGAATGATCCACCGAAACGCGGATGAGACCCAGGCCCGCTACGGGGCACGGAGTTTCACGAGTCCGACCCGGCCGCTGCATCGCCACCGAAAACATTCGATTGGATTTCAGCGAATCTGCCAACATTTGCCGATAGCGTGGCTCAAAAATATAAAGCGGCAAGAGGGCCTGCGGGAATAGCGTCGCGCTGGGCAGCGTCATCACCGGCACCTCGTGAGGAATTTCCATGAATCAAATTTAAGCTACGGCGTCTTTTAAGCAAGAAACACCGATACTGGCGCTTGCCAAGTCGCGGGACTGCAAGCATTCTATCAGCCTGATTATATGAAGGCAGCAATTATTTTGTTAGTACTGTGCACTCTCGGTCTTGGTGCGGGCCTGTTTTACAGGCATACCAAGGCAGTCAAAGAGGCTGAAGAGAAAAACGCAAAAATTCAGGAGATCACCAAAAATCTCCAGGATACCAAAAGCAAATTGGAAGAGCAGGAGCAGGTCGCCATTCGGCTCGAGAGCAATTTGGGCCAGCAGAAGCAAGTGCTGACGTCCGTCTCCAATAACTACGTCAAAATCGCCGCCGATCTCGCCAAAGCTCAAAAAGACGCCCAGGCCGCCGCCGAAGCCGCCAAAGCCGAAATGGCCAAGCGCGACGCTCGCATCACGGAATTGGAAAATCAAAACATCGCCCTCGACAAACAGGCCGGTGATTTGAAAAGCGCCATTGGCAATCTCGAAAAATCCATTTCCGATACCGAAAAGAAATTGGCCGCTTCCGAAGGCGACCGCGAATTTCTTTTGAAAGAACTAAAACGCTTGCAGAAAGAGAAAGCGGAATTGGAACGTCAATTCAACGATCTCGCTACTCTGCGCACCCAGGTTTCCAAGTTGAAAGACGAACTCTCCGTCGCGCGCCGCCTCGAGTGGATTCGCATGGGCATTTACGGGCTGCAAACACAAAAAGGTGCCGAGCGCTTGATGGCCGGACCAGCCACGCATAACAGCAATAATTTCAATCTCAACGTCGAACTGAAACAAGACGGTTCCGCCGTTGTTGTCCCGCGCCAGACGAACATCGTCGCCGCGCCGAAATAATTCCTAGCCTGCAATTTCACAGGCCGCGTGCTTTCGGGTGCGCGGCCTGAATTTTACACGTACCGAGGCATTTCCCGCCAGGTTCGTCTATTTTTCTTCTTGCTCACCTCCTTCGGTCTGGCTGACCCTCGCATATCCATGCACTCCGCTATCCTGATTCTA
>DASWRJ010000382.1:0-9028 GCA_036403255.1 Verrucomicrobiia bacterium | reverse complement strand
GAGCCACGTATAATACATCCAATTGCGGAGCTGCTTCTCCAGCTCGGTTTTGTCCTTCGGATTCGTGCGGTCCCAGAGAAAACCGGTGTTATAAGTGGCATACATCGTGCGCATGTCGCCGATTTGGCCATCGAGGATGTGCTGGTAGAGCGCCTGTTCAGCGTGGTTATAGCGCCAGCAAAATCCGGCGCAAACCGCTAATTTGCGTCGCTTGGCTTCGGCGACGCTTTCCATAATGCTGCGCACGCCGGGAGCGTCGGTGGCCATCGGCTTCTCGATAAACATGTGCTTATTTGCCTCGACCGCCGCTTTCATGTGCTGCGGGCGAAAGCCTGGAGGAGTGGCAAGGATAACGACATCGATGTTGCTTTCGAGCACGCCTTTGTAAGCATCAAATCCGCTGAAAACTCGCTCATCCTTCACGTCCACCCGATCTTTAAATTCGCTAGCCCGCATGTTTTTCAAGCTGCCGTGCGCTTTGTCTTCGTAAAGGTCGGCTACCGCAGTGATGACCGCGTTCTTATCGGCGGTGAGAGCATTGAGGGCAGCTTGCGAGCCACGTCCACCACAGCCGATCAGACCCACTTTCAGTGTGTCGCCTGGCGAAGCGGCGGAAGATTTAGTGCCGAGAATGAGCGGGGCAGCAACAGCACCGGCCACGGCGAGGCTGGAGCTTTTCAAAAATGAACGGCGCGAAGAGGGATTCAGGTTTTCAATAGTATTCATGCGAAAGGGCAATGTTCGAGTATCAGTCTAGGGAAGCTATCCGGGGTGAGTCAACCTGCGAATCCGGCAAACAAAATAGAACGGCGATGCTTCGGTCGTAATCCGGCCCGGAATCAAAGTGTGCAAATCTGGATGGTTCCCCCCATTGCAGGAGGGCTGGATTGGGTGACGTTTCCATCGTGAGTTTTCGTTCTATGGGAGAGCAATAAAGGAGCATATATGAAGCGAATCGGATTATTATTTAGCCTGGCAGCCGCCGCATTACTGGGAGCTTGTGCCACCCCGCAGCAAGTCTCACATCTGGAAGGGCATGGCATCAAAACAACCTATAACGCCACTTTTGATCAGGCGTGGCGCGCCGCAGTGGATGCCGCGCAAATGGGCGATCTGCACATTGTGAATGCGGACCGCAGCACCGGCTACATCGATGCCCGGCGCGGACTGCGGCCGGAGACTTTTGGGGAAAACGTAGGAATATGGGTCCGGCCAGTCTCGGCAGTGGAAACTGAAGTGGAGGTGGTGAGCCGGCAGGCTGGCCCGCCAGTATTATACATTCGGAATTGGGAGAAGCGCATCCAGGAGGCTATCGCCGCCAATCTCACCCGTGACGTGGGCATTGGCGCGACCGGGCCGAGCACGACTGTGATTCAGGGGAATGCCCCGCTGACAACCGCGCCAGTCGTGCCGTCTCCGGCGCCGGGAGCAAGCGTGACCGTGCCTCCTCCCGGCCAGGTGTACCCGACACCAGTGGTTCCATCGGGCACTGTGACTCCACCGCTCACGCCGCCGCCATCTCCGACGGTAACGATCCCTCCGCCCCCATCGACTACGGTGGTCGTGCCCGCGCCCGTAATTCCAGCGCCGCCTGTTAACGACACGGTGACTATTCAGCAGACGCGGGAGCAAATTCGCGCCTTGCAAGCGCAACAGCAGGCGCAGGAAGCGCTCCTTTTACGCGAGCAGGATATACAGCGCCGCGCGGCTATTCAGGATGACATCGATATCCTGCGCAAGCAGTTGCGGGATATGCAGATTCGTTTGAACCAGTTGGAAACGGACAAGAATAGAATTCCATAAGTAGCGCAAGCATCTGCCGAGTTCAGTTCGCAGCCCGGGAATAGTCCCGGGCTTTTTTCTTGATGGCGCCCAGAAGGAAGCTCGGTAATGTGATTTCCGAGGGCTTGAGGAAAGCGAGTAACCATTGGGTCCTGCACCCGGGCGTTTAGAAGTCCCGAATTTTGCTGGTGAATAAACGCTGAATTAGTAATAGTCCAAGTCTCATCAACACCATGAATTATCGAGTTCAGCAATCTTACTTTGTTGGTTGTGCCATTCTCATGGCAACCGCCGCCGTTTGTTCCGGACAATCCACCAATCGCAATTCCGGCCTGCAAAGGCCACAATTCATTTCGCCCGAAGTTTCCGCGGACCGCCATATCACTTTGCGTGTGCTTGCACCTAAAGCCGAAAAGGTGACGCTCAATGGCGGCGACATTCCGGGCGCGGGCGGCGCAAAGATGACTCATAGGACCAATGGCGTTTGGGAGGTGACGGTTGGGCCAGTGGAACCTGGCGCGTATCGCTACATGTTCAACTTGGATGATGTTTCCGTCATCGATCCCAAGAACCCGCTTACGAGTGAATCGAACGCCAACACCTGGAGCCTCGTCCCGGTGCCCGGTTCGGAACTGATGGACACGCGGGACGTTCCGCACGGGGCAGTGGCGTCAGTGTATTATTATTCCAAGGTGCTCAAGAAATTCCGCCGCATGACGATCTATACACCGCCCGGTTATGAATCCGGCAAAGGCAAGTATCCCGTTTTTTATTTGCTGCACGGGGCATCTGATTCCGATGCTTCCTGGAGTACGGTTGGGCGCGCCGGGTTTATTTTCGATAACTTGATCGCCGCCAAAAAAGCCAAGCCGATGCTAGTGGTCATGCCCAACGGCCATACGGGTCTCTTTTCGATGGGCGCGCGTGATCGCGAACCCGGCAAACGCCCGAAGGACGAATTTCTGGATGAATTTGAAAAGGACATCCTGCCCTATGTGGAGTCGCACTATCGCATTTATACCGATCGCAAGAACCGCGCGATGGCCGGGCTATCCATGGGCGGAGGACAAACGCTCAATCTCGGACTGCGCAATCTTGACAAGTTTGGTTACCTCGGCGTATTCAGCTCCGGCATTTTTGGCATTACTGGTGGCAATCGGAACGGCGTGCCCATCGAGCCGACTGGGCCCGCCTGGGAAGCTGAGCGCAAAGCGGCACTGGACGACGCCAAGCTTAAGAAAGGCTTGAAGTTATTTTGGTTCGGCACCGGCAAAGACGATTTCCTGGTCACGACTTCGCGAGCCACCGTGGATTTGCTCAAGAAGCATGGATTCAATGTGGTTTACAATGAAACTTCCGGGGCGCACACCTGGCTGGTCTGGCGCAGTTATTTGCAGGAGTTTGCACCGTTGTTGTTTCAGTAAGCATAGGTGGCCGCCTATAACCGCGGTTTAATGGGCCGGGTTATCACGCGCTTGAATTTTGCGCGGGTGCGGGGCAGATTGGTGGCCGGATGAAATGCCTGCGCAAAAACTGGTGGCCATGCAGCGCTGGTTCAGGGCTGGTGGCATTGGCATTACTGCTCGGGCCCAAGGTCCTTGCCACGCCAGGCGCTCCACCACTGCCTCCATCGAAAGCCGTGCTGGAGAAGCTGATCGAAAATGCCCCGCGCGATAGCGAGCATGAGCGCGCCTTCCGTGAACAATATTCTTACCTTCGCACGCGTCTTTTTCAGGAGCTGAACGGAAAGGGGCAAGTCACCAAGCAAAATAAAAGCAAAGTCACAGTCATCCCGCCACCTAAAGCATCAGCCACTGCCCAAACGCATTCGAGCCAAACCTCGACCAACCAGAAGAATTTTAAGACGGACGATTTTCCGATCAGCCACGAGCTGCTGGATCGTTTCGAATTCAAAGTAGCCGGGCGCGAAAACCTCAATGGCCGCGCCGCCTTGCTCCTGGAATTTCAGCCGGCGCATAAGAAGCTGCCGAGTCACGGGCTGAAGGAGAAATTCCTTAATAAAATTGGTGGCCGCGTCTGGATTGATGAAGCCGAATCAGTCCTGGCCAAGGTGGATGTGCATCTGGTCGATACCGTGAGCATCGCGGCCGGAATTGCTGGCGCGGTCAAACAGTTCCAATTTCACTTCGAGCGTTCCCGCACCAATGAAGGAATCTGGTACACAAAGAACATAGACTGGAGCGTTGATGCCCGCGAATTTCTTGCGCAAAAGCATTTCCACTCGGAAGAGCGCAAGGAGAATGTGACGCGGGTTAAGTGACAGTACTGAGTAATTAATTACTCGGTAATCAGCAGAAGGCAATTTCTCAGCCTCACTTCCGCTCGGGCTTGAATGCGACCAGAGAAATGGGCGGCAACGAAAACGAGCCGGAGAAGGGCTGGCCATGCACTTTATAAGATTCGGCCTGCACGCCGCCCAAATTTCCCATGTTGCTGCCGCCGTAAGCTTCGGCATCGGTGTTCATCACTTCGCGCCAGAAACCACCTTCCGGCAGGCCGACGCGATACTTGAAGCGCGGCACCGGCGTCAGATTTAAAATGACCAGCATGCGGCTGGAATGATCCGGAGTCTGGCGCACAAACGAGAGCACACTGTTCTCGTGGTCTGAGCAATCGAGCCAGAAAAAGCCTTCCACATCGAAATCCGATAGCCACAGCGCGGGATCAGATTTGTAAAGCCGGTTCAAATCTTCGACCAGCACCTGAGTGCCTTTGTGGTAAGGGCCCAATTCAAGCAAATGCCAGTCGATGCTTGAGTTTGGGTTCCATTCACCTCGCTGGCCGATTTCGCATCCCATGAAGAGTAATTGTTTGCCTGGAAACAGCCATTGGTAGGCGAGCAGAGTGCGCAAGTTGGCAAAGTTTTGCCAATCATCTCCAGGCATTCGGCTCACGAGCGAGCCTTTGCCATGCACCACTTCATCATGGGAGAGAGGCAGGATGAAATTTTCGTGGTGATGATAGAGCATCGCGAACGTGAGATCGTTCTGGTGATATTTTCGATAGACGGCGTCGCGCTTGAAATAATTAAGCGTGTCGTGCATCCAGCCCATGTTCCATTTAAAGGAGAAGCCCAATCCGCCAAGGTAAGGCGGGCGTGTCACTTGCGGCCAGGCAGTCGATTCCTCGGCGATCGTCATCACGCCCGGATGCTCAGTGTGGACGAGATGATTAAAGTGACGCAGGAAGTCAACCGCTTCAAGATTTTCGCGGCCGCCGTACTGATTGGGTATCCATTCGCCTTCCTTGCGGGAATAGTCCAGATACAGCATGGAAGCCACGGCATCGACGCGAAGACCATCGACATGAAAACGTTCGCACCAGAAGAGCGCGTTGGCCGCGAGGAAATTGCGCACCTCATGCCGGCCAAAGTTAAAGATGAGCGTGCCCCAATCCTGGTGCGCGCCTTTGCGCGGATCGGCGTGTTCATACAGAGCTGTGCCGTCAAACCTGGCCAGGGCCCATTCATCGCGCGGAAAATGGGCCGGCACCCAGTCGATGATTACTCCCAGGCCAGCTTCATGCAGCGTGTTCACCAGGAATTGGAATTCATCCGGCGTCCCATAGCGGCTGGTGCTCGCGTAAAATCCGGTCACCTGGTAGCCCCACGATGGATAATAAGCATGCTCCGCCACGGGCATGAACTCGACGTGCGTGAAGCCCGTCTTGAGCATGTAATCGCGCAATTGCGGCGCAACTTCGCGATAGCTAAATGATTCGCCAATCGATTTCTTCCGCCACGAGCCAAGATGCACTTCGTAAATGCTGAGCGGCGCACGCAGGGGATTGGCTTCGGCTCGTTTCTTTAACCATGCGTCATCAGTCCACTTAAACTTGCGATTGTTCCAAACGATGGAGGCTTGTTTCGGAGGGAGCTCGTAAAAGAACCCATAGGGATCGGTCTTCACGATCAACTCTTCCTGTTGCGTCCAGATCTCGAATTTATAGAGCGTGCCTTCGCCAAGGCCGGGCACAAACAATTCCCAAACGCCGGAACCGCCCAGCGACCGCATTTGATGATAGCGCCCATCCCAGTCGTTGAATGTGCCCACGACACTGACGCGCTTTCCATTCGGCGCCCAAACGGCAAAGCTCACTCCGGGCACACCGTCGATGACGCGCAATTGGGCGCCGAGCTTGTCATAAATGCGCCGCTCGTCGCCCGCGCCAAACAGATACAAATCCGTTTCGCCGAGTGTCGGCAAAAAGGAATAGGCATCACGCGTGCGCCAGGTGTGACCCTGGAAATTGGTGACAATGAGATCGTAGGCGTAAACTTGCTGCGCTTTGCGGGTGACGCCTTCGAACAGGCCGGATTCATGAATTCGCTCGAGGCTGAAACTGGGCTTATCCTTCTGGTGGGCCGGAGCCACTTCGATCTTGGCCGCATTTGGCAGATATGCCCTCACGACCAAGCCGGAACCATCGCCCATTGGGTGCATGCCGAGCAGTTGGTGAGGACAATGATTTTTGGCCTGAATCAAACTTTCCAGTTCAGCGTGAGTAAGAATCATGTCGGGCAGATACTGCCAAGGATACTTCCGAATGAAATGAAAAAAGAAAATTGGGGGAAACACCCTAAAGCCGGGCCCAAATGCTCAATGGGCCATGGTTTGCACGGGCGTGCCGCCGCGCGTTCGCCGGAACAGCAGCAGCAATGGAATGCAAAACAAGCAGAAATAGCCAACAATGCGAAAGGCATCAAGATAAGTGAGCATCATGGTTTGCTGTGTCACCATCTGATCGAGGGCATGTAACGCCTGGTCCTGCGCCTGCACGCTGTTTGCGCCGCTTTGCATGAAGCCGTGGGCCAGGGTTGCTAGACCCTGCCGCACCTGCGGGTCGTAATTCGTGACATGACTCACCAGCACGCTGCGGTGTGCCCAGGAGCGATGCTGAATAAACGTCGCTACCAGCGCCACGCCGAACGAGCCGCCGAGTTGGCGCATCATGTTCGTCAATCCTGTGCCTTGTGCAATATCAGGTCCGCGCAGGTCGGAGAGGGCATTCGTTGTGAGCGGCACAAACAAACAGGACAGCGCCACCCCCTGGAGAATCATCGGCCAAAAGAAATTTTGCTGTCCTGAGGCGAGGGAAGAACGCGCCAGAATTTCTGAAAACACGAAGAACATAAAAAAGCCCAGGGCATTTAAAATCTGCGGTGGCACGCGCGCCTGAAGTAATTTTGCAATGACGGGCATCATCAGCGCGGTGGCGATTCCGCCGGGCATCATCAGCAATCCCGTTTGCGTGGCGGAAAACCCGAGCAATTGCTGCCCATAAACCGGAAAGATAAAAACCGAAGAGTACAGGCCGAAGCCAAGGATAAATGTAAACACGGTCCCCAGAGCCAGTGAGCGATATCTAAACACATGCAAATCCACAATCGGGTGCTTGCGAGATAATTCCCAAAAGACAAAGCCGATCAAGCTTACAACCGCAGTAATAGTCAGTGCTACGATCAACTTGGATGAAAACCAATCGAGCCGCTCGCCGCGTTCGAGCACAACCTGCAGTGAACCCACCCCGGCAGTTAAAAGCAAAATACCGCCCAAGTCGATGCCATCCACGGCGCGCTTGTGCACCGGCTCGCGAATAAACGTGAGCGTCATCAAAACCGCTAGGGCGCCGATCGGCAGGTTGACGTAAAAAATCCACGGCCAGGAAAAATTGTCGGTAATGTAACCGCCCAGAGTGGGTCCAATAGTTGGCCCAATGACGACGCCCATGCCAAACATGGCGTTCGCGAGCCCAAGTTGCTCGCGCGGAAATGTCTCGACCAGGATCGATTGCGAGGTCGAGAGCAATCCACCGCCGCCCAGCCCCTGGATGAAGCGAAAGATGACTAATTCCCATATGCCTGTGGCGTGCCCACAGAAAAAGGAGCTGATCGTGAAGAGCACGATCGAGCTTAAAAAATAATTCCGCCGCCCAAATTTCGACGAGAGCCACGCCGTCATGGGCACGATGATGACATTGGCTACGATATAAGAAGTAACCACCCAGGCGGCTTCATCGAGAGTGGCGCCGAGATTGCCCATCATGTGCGGCAGCGCCACATTCACGATCGAGGTATCGATCAGCTCGATGATCGATGCAAGCACCACCGTGGCCGCGATCATCCACTTTTTAAATCCATGCTCGACCATGGCGAAAACCTCACTTTGTGGAAACGGTCGGCAGCACGTTCATGCCAATTCTTAACGCGTACTTTCTCGTATTTTCATCCGGCTCGAAAACAATTTTGACAGGCACTCGTTGCACCACTTTTACGAAATTGCCGGAAGCATTTTCCGGCGGGAGCATTGAAAATTTTGCTCCCGTGGCTGACGCAAACGAGTCAATCCGCCCACGAAATTGCACCTTGGGATAGGCATCCACTTTGAGCGCGACTGGCTGGCCGACGCGCAGCGTCTTCAGTTGCGTCTCTTTGAAATTCGCCACGACCCAGACATCCGTGTCACTCGTAATCGCGAGCAAGCCCTGGCCGGGTTGGACATATTGGCCTGGTTCCACGGTCTTGCGCGAGACGATGCCGGCGACAGGCGCTTTAAGAACCGTGAAGGCCAACTGGAGCTTGGCATAGTCCAACTCGGCCTGGCGCTGCGCCACCATGGCCTCAGCGGCAGACACTTGGCTGAGCGCGGCCCGGTAATTGGCGCTGATCGCTTCGGCGGCGGTTTGGGATGCCTGAATTTCCTGCGGCGTAATGGTGTTCCGCTCGAAAAGCTGTTTGTTGCGAGCCAGGTCCGCGGCGCCTTTCTCACAGTTGGCCAGTGCGGCATCGGCGGTGGCTTTGGATTCACGCGCGGCGGCAGTGGCGGTTTGCAAGGCGGCCTCGGCTGTGTGCAAGCGCGCCTGAATTTCGCGTGGATCGATCCGGGCCAAAACCTGGCCGGCAGTCACGCGTTCGTTATCGTTCACAAGCACTTCGGTGATGTAACCTGAGACTTGAGGAATGACGGGGCTGATATGTCCTTCGATTTGAGCGTCGTCGGTTTGAGTATGGTCCGAGTAAAAAATGATCAACCGCACTCCGAAGATGAGCCCAATCAGCGCCAGGACCCCAAAAATCACCAAAAGCCGTTTCCGCTTTTTCGACCACTTGCGCGGTGGATTTTGCGCGGGCTGCTCTTCTTGCCTGGCGGCTTCGGGTGGGGGCTGTATTTCGCGGAGAGGCGCGCGTTCTACGGTTTCCTCCCGGGGTTTCGGTTCGGCAATTGGC
>DASWRJ010000381.1:0-2121 GCA_036403255.1 Verrucomicrobiia bacterium | reverse complement strand
ATTTCCGTGGGCATCGGAAAATGTCGGGGCCGCCAAGTTTGGCAGTAACTTCATTGGACTTGGCGTGCTTACCAGAATTTTAATAATAGAAACCCTGCTTCCATTCATCTGGCCCGCATCGCTAAAAGTTTTGACCGTCATAGCTCCTGGGGCTGGCACAAACACGGGGAGGTGCGAAACCAGCACTGCCATCGCAACAACAAGGGGACTCATTAGAAGGGTTAGTGCAGTGATTTGTTTCAAAGTCGGCTTAGGCATAATATCTTAATGGTCGATTAAGTGAGCACGTCCCTGAGCACCTCCCCATGCACGTCGGTTAAGCGGCGTTTGATGCCGTTATGATAAAAAGTAAGCCGTTCGTGGTTTAGCCCCAGCAGATGCAAAACAGTGGCATGAAAATCATACACTGAGACCGGCTTTTCCGCGGCGAAATAGCCGACTTCATCTGATGCGCCGTAACGGAAACCCGGCTTCAATCCAGCTCCAGCCATCCAGATCGTGAAGACGTGCTGATGATGATCGCGCCCTTTGCCATCCATTCCTTCGGTCATGGGAGCGCGGCCAAATTCCGTCGTCCAAAGCACGAGTGTCTCCTCCAGCAGTCCGCGTTGCTTTAAATCTTTCAGCAAGCCCGCTACCGGTTTGTCGAGAGTGGCCGCCTGATTCGTATGGTTCTCGACGATATTTTCGTGCGCATCCCAATTGATGCGCGGCGATCCAAACGCGCCGCCGTTAAACAGTTGCACAAAGCGCACGCCGCGCTCGATCAAGCGGCGCGCGAGCAAACAATTGCGGCCAAAGCCAGCCGATTGCGGAACATCCATCCCATAGAGCTTCCTGGTCGCCTCGGTTTCGGTCTCAATACTGGCGACTTCGGGAACGCTCATCTGCATGCGCGCCGCCAGTTCGTACGAGCGAATCCGCGCGGCGAGCGTGCTGTCGCCGGGATTGGCTTCGAGAAATTCCTGGTTCATCTGGTCCAGGAACTTGAGGCTGGCCTGGCGCTTTTGCGGCGGAATATTGGACGGAGTTGCCAAATCAACGATAGGCGCGCCTTTCGCACGAAAGGCGACGCCCTGATGTATCGCAGGCAAGAAACCAGAGGTCCAATTTATGGCCCCGCCGGCGGGCAATTGGCGCGGGTCAGGCAGGACAATGAATGCGGGCAGATTCTGATTTTCCGAACCAAGCCCATACGAGACCCACGCGCCCATGCACGGAAAACCGTTCATGGTGAACCCCGAGTTCATCTGGAAAGTGGCGGGTGTATGATTCGAACTTTTTGCGACCATGGAATGGATGAACGTCATCTCATCGACACAGCCGGCCAGATTAGGAAACAAATCGCTCACCCACATGCCGCTCTTGCCATATTGCTTGAACGGGAACGGGCTTTTGAGCAGACGTCCAGGACGCCCGAAGAAGGTATCGATCTTGCCCTTATTGGTGAGCTCCTGCCCGTTAAATTTGGTTAAATCAGGTTTGTGATCAAATGTGTCCACGTGGCTGACGCCACCGCAGGCATAAATGTGAATGACGCGCTTGGCGCGAGCGGGGAAATGCGGTGGCCGGGGCGCATACGGAGAATCGGGAAGCGAAGTCGCTGCGAATGCATTCTCCTGCTGCATGAGCCAGGCCAGAGCAATGCCGCTCATGCCGCTGGCGGCCTGCCAGAGGAAATGACGGCGTGAAACTGGCGAAACATCGCTGCCTGAGGAGAATGGATTCGCGGTGTTCATGGCCAAATCATTTGATGTAGAGAAATTCACTGGAATTCACCAGCACCCAACAAAGGCTATCGACTCCATTTTCGTTGGCGAAGCGTTCGGCCCGTTTCAATTCAGCTCCGCTGGGCTGGCGCGCAAAAGCGAGCCGGTAAGCATGCGCAATTTGCTCCCGCAAGCGAGGGCCAGATTCCATCTTGAGCCGCGCTGCAAATTCAGCCGCTTGCCGGAGCACAAATTCGTTGTTCATGAGCCCGAGCGATTGGATGGGCGTTGTCGTGATGGCCCGGGCCGGCGTCTTGGTCGAGGGATCGGGACAGTCGAGTGAATCCAGGAGCGGGTCGCGCGCGGACTGCACGTTGATGCGATAAATGGTGCGCCGATTGTAAGCGGGTTC
>DASWRJ010000380.1:0-5964 GCA_036403255.1 Verrucomicrobiia bacterium | reverse complement strand
TGCAACGCGGACTCGGGCACCGCTTTCTCGGCTTGTTTCAGCATGCCCGCGCTTGCATCCAGGCAGGTGATGTGCGCTGAAGGATTGGCCACGAGAAGTTCGGAAAGAAAGCGTCCATGGCCTTCACCGAGCAGGAGAATGTTTTCCGCCCTTCGCGCTTTATCCAGAAATGCGACCCGGCAGCGTTGTAATTTCGCGCCCGCCAGCAGAAGTTCCATCCAGCGATAGTGCGGCGCAATGGCATCAAAACTCATGCGGGACGGCTGGAAAGTTGGAGCGCCGCGCGGTTCCACCAAAACCAGGCCAGCACGCCGCCCGCAGTATAAGCAACCACATCCCAAATATCACCGGTCGTGTGTGGAAATATATGTGGCCCGATCCACTCGAAAAGAATCGACCAAAAGAGCAGATGCAGTCCAACTTCGCCGCGGGTGGGAGGCGCGTCATGGGAGCGCAGTTTGAGCCAGCGGTGGAGCCCAAGAAGCGGTGGCAGCGCGCAGGGAATTAGCAGCACATCATTGAACCACGAAACGAGAAATACGCTGTGCCAGTGCGGCTTGAGCCAGAATCGATTCAGCGCATACAACCCGCAGCAGATGAGGAAAAGCGGATCACGAATGTATCTGAATTGAATCACAATAAAGCCAAAATCACTAAGCCTGCCGCCGCCGCCAGGACCAGTTTGATGAGCAAAACAGTCATGGGAATTGTGTAGCCTTGGAACGTTCGCGAAGCAAGCGCAAGATCGGGAATTATTCAGAAAATTTGCCGGCGGAGTGGCAAATAGCCAAATATATCGCGGAACGATGCGTTATTTAGGTTCCAGCACTTGCTTGTCCTGCAGTAATCGCGCGCGCAACTTTTGGTAATCGACCGCCTGCACCGGAATCTTTTCCGCCAGGGCAAAATGCGCCGCCGTGGCGGCGGATTGCCCCAGGATCATGAATACCGGCTCCATCCGAATCGATCCGTACGCAATATGTGTGGCCGATAGGCAAACGGGCACAAAAAGGTTTTCGCATTGGCCAACCTTCGGCACCAGCGACCGATAAGAAATCGGATACGGCTTCACTCCAACCTGCACATCACCCTCGTTTTCCACATGCCCATTTTTCACAATGCGCTGGCAATTGTGTGAATCCATGTTGTATGCGCCCAGTCCGACTGAGTCTTCAGCCCGGGTGGCGCCCCGGCAATTGTGCTCCGTCATGATGTAGTCCGACATCATGCGGCGGGCTTCCCGCACGTACATTTGATATGGCCAGCCGCCGTTATCCTGAAATTCGTCACGCACCGGTCCCCAGCGGCGCATTTCATCTCGCAGATATTCCGGCACTCGCGGGCTCGTGGCCATGAAGGTTAGAAACCCGCGGATATAATTCTCATGCTCCTTGGCGATCAACTCGCGCTTTTTATAATTCGCCTCGGGATAATCGTAGTTGGCGCCGATGTAATCCGTCGAGAACGGCCCGTTGTTATTGATGTCGGTTTTCTGGTTTGGCATCCAAATCGGATTCCAAAATTGAGATGAAGCAGGTTTCTTTCCGGCTGCCAGCAGCGCTTCGATGTACCGGGCCAGCAGTTCGTAACTCGTCGGATTATAATTCGGGGGCGGTTGAACCGGCATTCGGTTTGACTCATTGGTAGTGAAACAAAGGCGATAGTTGTAGGTCTGCACTTTGCGATCGCCTTCGCCGGGCGTCCCTCCATTTCCATGTTGGATTAAGGGAAGAAGGCCGCTCGACGCTTTTCCTGGTTTCACATAAGGGTCCACCGCCACGGCAAATTGATGTCCCGGCGTTTGCGCTCGGACACCATTCAACGTCTCATTAAATTCCGAATTTGCTTCCCTGCCCACGTGGTAGGAAACACCTGCCGCGGCCATCAGGTCACCTTCATATGTCGCGTCGATAAAAATCCTGGCGCGGAACACGTTGCCATCTTCCATCCTGATTTCCGTTATTTGGTGCGACCGCGAATGGGCACGCGCGAGGCGCTGATTGTAACGCACTGGCACGCCCGCGTCCTGCAACATTTCGTGAAAAATATTTTCCGCCACATGCGGTTCAAATGTCCACATGGTCGCGTTGACCGCGCCCAGATCAGAAGCTTTGGATTGGCCGCTGCCGCGTCTGGAAAAGTAATCTTCTCGTGTTTCCAGTTTCCAATTCGACTCCTGCGAATAATGCTTTGCAATGCGGCCGTAGAACTCGCGCGCAATGCCTCCAATTGCCGCCTTATTGCCGATGTCCGTTGCGCTCAGTCCGCCGGTCGTCAGACCGCCGATGTGTTTGCTGGGCTCAAGCAGGACGGTGCGATGTCCCATGCGGCTGGCTTGGATTGCCGCCGCAATTCC
The DNA here is from genome assembly GCA_036403255.1 of Verrucomicrobiia bacterium. Classification (GTDB taxonomy): domain Bacteria; phylum Verrucomicrobiota; class Verrucomicrobiia; order Limisphaerales; family JAQGOV01; genus JAQGOV01. The sequence continues at coordinate 3,608 of DASWRJ010000380.1, read as the reverse complement.
GCCCGGAGTGCCGCCAAAAATGCAAATGTCTGTCTCAACCACCTCAGCCCGGGCCAACACCGTGGAAATGAGCAGATAAAGGAGGATACGGCCAAACACGCTACCCATTGAAATGTTCATGTGATTCCCGAAACTCTGGACAAATTCCGCCGCACAGTCAAATAGCCTCCGCCACCCACAATCAACCGCTTAAGCTTCGATTTTGTTTTCCCGCGCCGGCGCTTCGATCGTGATTTTCGGCGCGTTGCCCTTCTCCGCCCGCCGCTGTTTCATTCGCTCTTCGAGTTGCATTAGATTCAAGCGGCGCTGCGCAGTAAAGGCCTGAACTGATTGCGGATGCTCCTGAAGCAACCGCTGAAGCGTTTCACGGCCTTTTTCAGGATCACGCCGCAGACGAAATTGCCAGGCGGCTATGCTCGCCAGCCACTCTGCCCGCGCATTGTCCTCCTGATTCGGCATCCCAAGCAGTAATTCCATTTGCTCGATCCCCATCTCAGCTTGCTGCAATTCTTCGGCCAAAATCCGGGCCAATTCTTCACGCGCCTTGGCGTCATTTGGGTCTTCGTTCAGTTGTGCCACCAGCCGCTTTGCTTTAGCTGTAACGATCTCCTTCAGGTTCGGTGTGCAAGCGCTGGCTGGCTCAACCTCAGCTACATCGCGCAGCGCCGGCAGTCGAATGCGCCTGGGCTGGCGGCTCGCAAGCAGGGCATCGCGATCGGCTGGCAATTGCGCGATTCGCAGCCGCGCCATCTTATCCAGGTGCGATCCCGGCCATTTTTGGCATATCACTTCCAACACCTGCCGGGCGGCTGCCGGGTCTTCTCCAATTTTCAGATGCCAATCGGCCAGCTTATTAATCGCTACCGACGCCTGCGGGGGAGTTGTGGCGGCCTGACTGCAGACGTCATAAATGGTTTGCTCAGCCGAAATCAAATCATGGAAATGCTCGGCATACAATTGCGCCAGCATCAGCCAGCCATCAAAATCATCTTCCGCCTTTTCCAACTCGTGGATGACTTCCCACTCAGCCTCGTTGTATTTGCCAAACTTCATCAGCGTTACGGCCCGCGAATAGCTGGGCATTACTTTTTTTCGCTGAATGAGCGGAGCGGTGGTGAAGAGAATAGGGCTCAGCCAAATCACCACGGTCATTCCCGCTCCGTAGAGGCGGCCTGAATATCCACAAAATGCGGCGAAGGGCAGGGCGAGTGCCGCCCAGAGTCCGGCGGTGCTCCAGAATTCAGTGCGATCCTGCGCCGATTGCTGATACCGCCACAGCAGCCAAATCATCGAAAGCCCGGCCCAATAACTTGCAATGATCAAAACAAGCCCGATCGAATACTGGAACAGAAGAAAAAGCCAATCGCCTCCTGTGCCCTTGGCTGCGGCGACTGCTCCCAGGAGAATGGGAAAGCCAGGCACGATTCCCATATTCATGAGCAGCCAGAGCAACAGGGGCACTCCCATGCCTTTTACCGCCCAGCGCAGCAGCTCTTTGACTATGAGCGGGTTGCTTTCCTGGTCCTCGGCCAGCCGCGAATAAAAATAAAAAACCGGCAAGGCTATGCCGCCCGCAATCAAAATGGCAAAAGCAAAGCCCATAGGTACTCCCAAATCTTACCCTTTTTTGCAATAAACTCCAAGCACCGCCAGCTTCCCCAGATAGCTCCGAAAGTAAGCTGCATCAGGCCAAGCTACTTCCCCGCCCGCGGCTTCTTGAAATTCTCATCTTGCGGCGTCGAGACTCTCTTTCGGAATTCCTCTACGGTCATTTTTTTGGTGACCAACGGCCAATCCAGCACATCACCGTTCGGCTGAAAGCCCCCTCCATCCACATCCACAAATATGGGATTATTATATGCACAGGGATGCATCTTCGCTTGGGTGCTCGTGCCATATCCCGTGCTTAGGTCAAAATTCTCACCCCACGCCACCACAATCAAATGCGCATCCCGCTCCAGCGGCACGGCAATAGTCTGGTCAAACTTCACTACGCCATTTCCAAACATGCTCGGCTGGTTCGAGCGCGTAAAATTCAGGTTCGGATTCGGCCGGCCATTCACCAGCACTTGCACACGATCGATGTCGATCCAGTCCGTGCATTGCACCTTCACTTTGAGTTTCACTTCGCTTTTGACAACGACCGTATCACCAGGGAGCGCGCCGCTTTCCGTTTGCACCTGCAAATAGGGGCCGCAGGTGAGTATCGTATGGCCGGCTTTGGCGTGGCGGCTATTCTCCTTCCAATCGATCTCAGAAGGTTTGTCCGTTTTGCTCGGCATGTAAGTCCGCCATGTGCCCGCGCCATTTCCCCAGCATGTATGCGCATCGCAGACCGCCATGGCCGTGTAGTGGTGCCCGCGGTTCAGCATTTGCATCCAGATAAATTCCCACGATTGGAACAACTTTTCCCAGCCAATGTCGTCCTTGCCGACACGGAATGGCGCGCCCAGCAGGATCCCGCTTTCATTCGAGTTTTGCGTTTCCAGGCCATCCAACATCTGCGCCAGCCCCACGTATCCACCGTCCTGTTTCCCGTCATCGTTTCGGTCTATAAAACTCTCCACCATGTCCGGGTGATTCAATTGCACCCAGCGATCCGGTTCCAGTCCCTGCCAATCGCGCAGCGTCAGCGCATCCAGCCGCGGATCGATGTTCCATTCCGGCGCCCCGTTATCTTGCGTGAACGGATGCGGCTTAAACGGAAACGAATTCAAATGCGGCCCGCTCCCCGTCAGTTCTACTCCCGCGACAGTTTGGATGAAATCCTTCAGGCCGAGCCTTTCAATATAAGGCCGCCAGTCGAAGAGCCGGTTATGCTCGGTCGTGGGTGCAAACTCAATGTGCTCAGCGGCCAAATTTATGATTCGGTCTTCCGGACTCGTGCTGCTGTCTCCGCTCGGAATGGCGTGATTATGATAATCCGCGCTGACCCAGCCAGTCGTGTCCACCAATCTCTTGAGAACACCCTCCACCTTCACCGTCTTCTCCGGCGTAACCGTCACCAAATTCTCCAGGTGACTATATTCAATACCACGCGTCACAATAATTTTGTACGTGCCCGCTGGAAGATTAATTTCAAATTGTCCGTTCTCAGAAAAATATTGGTCCTTGCACCCGTGCGCGCGGCTAATCGGTCCAAGGTCAGGCGTGGGCGTCCCATTAATCCCGTACAATTGCGCTGTGCATGGCAAACCGCGTCCGGATTCGTCCCGGATGTCGAAAACGATCCCCGAAGCAACGCTCATCACCGAATCGAGTTCCGAGCTCCCTTTGTATTTCAAATCAATTCTATTGGTAAGGCTCTTCCGCCCCAGGTCTGCTATTTCGATTTCATATTTGCCTGCCGGAAACGCAAAATTGAACTCACCCTTTGCGTCTGGATAAGCGATGCACTCCCGCGGAAATGCTTCGTCCGTGTGGATCTTAATTGTCGCACTCGTCACTGCCTTGCCCTGCTTGTCCTTGAGAGTCCCGGAAATCGTCCCATAATTGCCCACATAAGCCGCCACTTTTCCCAAAGCATCGGCCGGTGATGTGCCCACAGCTAGAAAGCGGGACCACGACGCGCTTTCCCCAGCGCGCAAATCAACCCCGCGGCTGGGATG
>DASWRJ010000379.1:0-10749 GCA_036403255.1 Verrucomicrobiia bacterium | reverse complement strand
ATTTTCCCGGCTCCCCTGAAATCGTGGAGGACGCGCCGAACTTCACGGGCAACGCGATCAAGAAGGCGGTTGAACTCGCCAGGTGGATCGGCTCCGGAAAAATCGGCTTTGCTCAATTGCCGGACTTTGTTTTGGCGGATGATTCGGGCCTGGAAGTCGATGCGCTACGCGGCGCGCCGGGTGTGCATTCGGCGCGATTTGCGGCCCTCGATAAGCCGCAATCTTGGCAAATGGGCAATTCACCAGATGCTGAGAACAATGCCAAATTGCTGCGGCTGCTGGGCCACGTTCCCCTCGCGCATCGAAAAGCGCGCTTCCGCTGCGTCATCGCGATGACACCGGTTGAACCGGTCGCCGCCACACCGGCGTCGCCGGTTTGCTATGCTGATGAATCGGAGTTGAAGACTGAGATTTTCGAAGGTGCCTGTGAGGGTCACATCGCGCTGGTTCCGAGCGGAAAAGGCGGCTTTGGCTATGACCCGCTTTTCATTCCGGTAGAACACGATATTTCATTCGCGGAGCTGGGCGAAGAAGAGAAAAACAAATTGAGCCACCGCGCCAAAGCGCTGGAGAAACTCAAATCCAGATTACGAGTTGCTTAACTGCTGAATTGCTAGGGCAGCTTCGCCAGCTCGGTTTTTACCAACTCCATCAATGGCTTAACGGTGGCAGTTGAAAAATTAAATCTGCAGCCGGCAGCGGCAAACAATTCCGGCAGCGGCCGCGAACCTCCAAGCCTGAGTCCTCTCTGGTAGTCAGCGAGTGCTTTGGATTTGTCCCGCTTTGAATTGGCCCACACCTGCAAAGCGCCAAGCTGCGCAATTCCATATTCGACATAATAGAATGGATGCAAAAAGATATGGAGCTGCCGATGCCACAGATTGGCGCGGACTTTCTCATAACTGCTCCAGTCCACGATCCCCCCAAATCGGCTCATCAGGTCCAGCCAGGCCTGCGTGCGCTCCTGCCGTTTGTGTCCGGGATGCGAGTAAATCCAATGCTGAAAAGCGTCCACCGTGGCGATCCATGGAAAAATTTCAATGATCCCCTCCAGATGTTTTCGACGCGCGCGATTGGCTTCAGCCGAGGGATAGAATTCTTCCAGAAATTCATTCCCCAGTAATTCCATGCTCATGGACGCCACTTCGCAGAATTCAATGGGCGCGCCACGATAAGCGTAGAGATCCTCTTGTTGCGTAGCCAGCGCATGAAAGGCATGGCCAGCCTCGTGCAGCATGGTCTCCACATCGCGCTGCAAACCAACCGCGTTCATGAAAATAAATGGCAGGCGCGCTTCGTTGAGCGTGGATTGATAACCGCCTGGCGCTTTGCCTTTTCGATTGGCCAAATCGAGCAGACGCCGGTCCTGCATGGTTTGAAAGCCCTGGCCCAATCCGCCATCGAGCCGATTGAATATGCTCTGCGTGCGCGTAACCATCTGATCGACCTGGTCAAAGGGCTTGAGCGGCGGGCGATTTAATGGATCCACCGCCAGATCCCAGGGTCGCAGTGACTGCACTTTCAAGAAATCCTTCCGCCGCCCCTGCAATTCCCGCAAAATCGGTATGACTTCCTGTTCGATGGCCTGATGGAAGGCCACACAATCGCTAGGGGTATAGTCGAACCGCCCACGCGCGCGGAACGCATATTCGAGATAATTTTTGAATCCGGCATTCCTGGCGATCTGCTCGCGCAGACCGAGTTGTTTTTCAAAAATGTCCTCAAATTTCTCGGCTTCCTGCAAACGCCGGTTCCCGGTCAATTCCCATGTTTCCTGGCGCAGCGCGCGCTCCGGTTCTTCCAGATACGGGCTCATCTGCACCAGCGTCTTCTCCTGGCCGCGAAATTGGACGGTCAGGCTGCCGCTCAATTCCTGGTATTGCTGGCCGAGTTTCGCTTCCTCGGTTTCGAGCGGCACGTTTTCTGGGCGAAACAGTTCCACATGCACTTTGGTGTCGCGATCGAAAACTTCGTAGCGCTGTTTGGGCAGTTGCGGGCGGAGCGGATGCGAGAGATAAATCTGCTCGAGCTTAAATTGGCGGGGTTTGAGGTTTGGATCGATATTTTCGATGAAGTAAAGATAAGCCGCTTTGGCGTCAGCGTTGTCGGTGTGGCAAGTCATGGCGATGTAGCGGCGGGAACCTTCCTCGTCCAAGGCGGCATTGAGTTCGCTCCAGGCGAGGAGCCACTGCTCGAGGTCAGCCGCCGTTTTGCAATCGGCCGCGCGGCTTTCCAGGCGGGCAAAGATTGGCTCGATCTGTTTCCAATCGCCCAGATCGGTATTCGCGGGTACGAACTGGCGGGGCCGATACGCTTCGAGTTTTCCGAATGGCAATAATTCCATACGCGTAAGAATGCTGCGAATTTCGGAAAAGGCAATGCGGAGAATGCAATGGCTATGCTGCGATTGCCACAGCACGTGACAATGGCTGGATCTGCTTTTCAATGGCAGCCTGGTCTCGCGCTCGCGCTATTTCGAGGTCGTAATCAGCCTGGATACCGATCCATAATTCCGGGGAAACATTAAACAGCCGGCCGAGCTTAAGAGCCATTTGCGCACTGACGCTTCGTTTGCGTCGGCAGATTAAGCTGATGGTAATCGGGGTCGAACCCAGCGCGCGGGCGACTGCGTATGCGGAAAGTCGCATTGGTTTCATAAAATCTTCTCGCAGCACATCACCTGGATGCACGGGAGCAAGTCTTTGCCTGGCCTTCTTCATAATTTTAGTGGTAATCGACTATTTCAACATTGTCCGCATTATCTCCAATCGATTCGAAGCAAATTCGCCATTGATCGTTTATCCGGATACTATAGCAACCCTTCCTGTCACCTTTCAGGTGTTCAAGCCGATTTCCTGGTGGTTGTGCCAAGTCCCCCAAGCCGGTCAGAGGCGCCACTTTAGTTGGTCGAGTTATGGCCATAAATTGACCATGGTTGCAGCGCTTTCAACATCATACCCCTCTGGATACGCGTCCTTAATCAACGCACAACTTAGGGAAGGTAAACACCCACTTCTTGGCTTGCGGCAGGCGTTTAGAATGGCTTTCATGGTACGACCAATCACAAAACAAGACATGAAAGAAGAAATCCAGGAACAGCTCACGGAACAAACGGAAAAATTGCGGCAGCTCGGCGAGAAGATTAGCGAGTCGGCTCAAAATCTTTCGCGCGCTACGAATGAATACGTCCAGGAAAATCCCTGGAAGACCATTGCCATTGCGGCGGCGGTTGGATTTGTGGCAGGGATGCTGATTACTCGCGGGCGCGACGAGGATTAACCGCGCGGAGCGGCGGCCTTTGTTTCCAGTTCGATCCGCCATTTATGGACTGCATCTTTGTGCGGTGAAATGGCTTCGAGCCGTTTTAGGTATTCCGCGGCCGGCGCGTAACGCTTTTCTTCCTCCTCCAGCTTGGCGCTTTGGGCAAGAATTTGGGCCAGCAGAAAAATATTTGGATCGGCTTTCGCCTGTTCGTGACGGTCCCACGATTTCAAGGCGAGCTCCCATAAATTGCGCGCTCGCTCTGAGTTATGCCGGTTTTCATGGTAAATGCGCCCGAGTTCGAGAAGCATTTCGGGATGATCGGGGTTCGCTCGCAAACCTGCTCGCAGAAATTGTTCCGCCTCATCGACCTTGCCCAGCTTTGAGCGCAACCAAAATGACGCGACCATGTACGTGTCCGGATTTTCCGGGTCGAGTTCCGCTGCCAGTTTCAGCCACGGTAGAAGCTCGCGTTCCTGTCCCTGACCGAGCGCACTCACGTGCGTCTGTGGCTCGTGGCCATGCTCGTCCTCGCCAAGGTGCCGATGCGTCGATGGATAAAAATGGCGGCTGAAAGCGTCCAGCCAATCATGCGGTTTGCCTAGAAAATCCTCGGCCTCTTCCTCTCCGTGGGCTCCATGCTGATCGGAAGCCATGTGCAGTTTCTCTGATTTCGGCGCGTTGTCGAAAATGGAAGGGTAATAGCCGCTATGAAAATAAGCGTCTGCCTTCACGTAAAAATGTTTGGCAAAGAGGCGGCGGCTTTCGCCCAGCGCAACGGTGAGCGGGTCTTCTGATTTGGAACGGTTGCCCTGCCACCCAGCGAACCAGGGCATGAGAATGGTGGCCAGCGTTAGTGCCGTCATCCAAAATGCGCCCAAGCCCAGCCAAAAGTTTCTCATAACTCAATTGACAGGTTTGCGTTTGAAGGCAAAGCACGCGGCGAGAAGAAAGAAGCCAATGTAAGCGCAGGCGTATCCCATGGCCGCGAGCCAGACCAGCCATGGAATGGTTCCAAGATCATGGATGAGCAAATCGCGAACATCAAAGAGGTCCAGGTGCGGGATGGCAAAGTAAATGGAATAAATGATGGTCTGCATCGGGTCGGAAAACTGCAAAGCCACTTTGTTTAAGTGGCGTCCGAGCAAAAGAATTCCAGCGGCGACGACAAAGATAATCGTGCTATTGGACGAGGGCGCGGCAAAGGCGATCGAGCCGAGCATGGTCATGGCCAGGACAATCCCGAGCATGAACCAATGCAAGACGAGCCCCTGGAAATAGGCAGCAAGCGGCCACGCATGCTCTTTGGCGCCGCTCAGGACAGTAAAAAAGAGATAGAACACTGCGACGGCCAGGCCCACGGCCTGCCAGCAACCCCAGAACTTTCCGATGACGAGTTGGTTGCGGCTGACCGGCTTGGCCAGCAAAGGAAAAATGGTGCGCTGTTCGCGCTCAGATGGAATCTGGCGGGCGGCGGTAGTCACGGCAATCACCAGCGACGCTACCCAGATCAGGAGAAGGCACAATTCCTTTACGCAACGAACTATCTTCTCTTCGTTGAAAAAATTCACGCTGCCCATGGCAACGGTCAGCAAAGCGGTCAGGATAAAAAGCACATAGAAATCTTTGCGGCGGTAGAGCTCCTTTATCACCACGCCTGAGATGGCCTGGATATTATTGAGCGCGATCCACCAGGGCGGAGCTTTATCAAGCGGCGCAGCGGCGATCGTCGGGTAATAATTGGCCTGGTTCATAGGGAGTTTCTTTGTAGCCGATGATTTTCAGGAAAAGTTGTTCCAAATTGCACTGGTGCTGCTGCACGAGTTCCTGCACGCGGCCTTCGACTTTTAATTCGCCCTGGCAAAGTATGGCGACGCGGTCGCAGACAGTTTCCACTTCACCCATTTCATGCGAGGAGAAGAAAACGGTTTTACCTTCGCTTTTTAGCCGCTGGATAATTTCCCGCACTTTCATGCGGCCGACAGGATCGAGCCCGCTGGTCGGTTCATCGAGAATGAGGAGGTCCGGATTGTTAATGAGAGCCTGGGCCAGTCCCGCGCGCTGTTGCATTCCTTTGGAGTAACCGCGAATGGGACGATGCCGCGCATGCTCCAGATCGACGAGCTTCAGAACAGCATCGATGCGCTTGTCTAAAGTCTGGCGAGGGATGCGGAAAATTTTCCCATAAAAACGGAGCAACTCTTCGGCATTGAGAAATTTATAGTAATAAGTCTGCTCGGGCAGATAGCCAATGCGCTGGCGGGCGATGGGCTCGCGGACATTCACGCCAAAGAGCCAGGCATTTCCAGCGGTCGCATTTACGAACCCAAGCAAGACATTCATGGTGGTCGTCTTGCCAGCGCCATTTGGCCCGAGGAAACCAAATACTTCGCCTGGATAAACGGACAGGTTCAGGCCTTTTAAGGCCTGCTTGATTCCACCGACGGACTCGCGGCTGCGGTAATTGACCCGCAAATCTTCAGTTTTTAAAATTGCTTCCACGCCTATAGAATAGGCAATGGCTAGCCATTCCCGTGCCAATTAGATTTTAAGGGGAACTTTTTGCCCGGTAATACCGCTGGAAGGCGTTGGTGGCGTTCTTATCCAAGACCGGTGGGAAGCCGCTGTTATAATGGAGGTTCGTCAAGTTGGACCAATTCGTCAGATCGGCGGAAAATTCAACCGCGTAATCGTGGCTGGTGGATCCTTGCAGGATGAATTGGAAGCCGCTGTTTGGGATGAATTGCGGCCCGCTTAATATGGGAGCGAGAGTTAATATAGCCGGCTGGCTATTCGTGAAGGTCACCGGGTTGCTTATGAAAACCGTATAGACACCTTCGTTGGCGGTTTGCACATTCACGAGCAACAAAGTCGAATTCGTTGCGGCTGGCATGTTAGTTCCGTTGAATCTCCATTGGTACTGCAATGGCGCGGTCCCGGTGGCAGTGACTGAAAATGTGGCATTGCTGCCAATGGCCACGGTCTGCGATTGGGGTTGCGACGTAATATTTGGCGGCAGGGACACGCTCAAGGTTGCCACCTGGCTTGTGACTGAACCGGATGCGCTTAGGGCTACAATTGTGTAGGGCCCTTGATTGGCCACTTGGGCATTGGTAACTGTAAATGAGCTATTGGTCGCGCCGATGAGATTGGTGCTGAAGAATTGCCATTGATACGAAGGAGCAGGGACGCCGCCAGCCAGGGCTGTGAATGTGACGTTTGAGCCTGGCGGAACTGCCTGGCTGCTGGGCTGTGTTGCAAACACCGGCGGCATCCAGACCGTGAGCAGTTCATTTCCGCTAAAAACGCCTGAATTGTTCAAGATGAGGTTCGCTATATTACTGACTACACAGCCATAACTGCCGACGTCATTTGTTCTGATATTCAGAAGCGTGAAGGAACAATTTGTATCATTCAAAACGATGTTGGTGATGGGAGTTGCGCCTTTCCGCCAAATAAAATTGATAGGAGTGGAGCCCGAGACGCGCACGGTGAAGGTGACATTGTCGCCCACAAAATTGGTCTGGCCTGTCGGCGGTTTCAGAATGAAGGCCGGTGGATAAGCCACCGTTAGCGTCGCGGGCTGGCTGGTAAAGGAGCCGACATCATCGGTCATCATCACATCATACGTGCCGCCCGAGGCCAGAGTCACATTAGTCAAATTCAAGACCGAATTCGTTGCGCTCGGGTTGTTCGTAATGTTCGAGCCATTGTAACGCCATTGGTAACGAAGCGTGCCAGTCCCGCTGGCGACGACGGTGAAATTGGTCGTGGCATTGGTGATGACAGCGCGGCTGATCGGCTGCTGCGTGATCAGGCCAAAAAGGCGAACCGAGGCCGTTGCACTGAGGACGTTGCTGGCCGCATTTGAAACTTGCACATCATAATTCCCTGAATTGGAGAACTGCGCGTTGGTGATTGTGTAGGTCGAATTGGTGGCGCCATTAATCGCCACCGTATTGAACCGCCATTGATAGGAGATGGGCGGGTCTCCCGTCGCGGAAACGCTCAGGAGAATTGTGCTCCCGGCATTGTTCGTTTGGCTTTGCGGCTGGACTGTGATGACCGGAGCTGCCAGAACCAAATAAGCATCACTGCTCAACACCGGCGGCGCGCCGCTTTGATTTGAAATCAAAACCGAGTAGGGTCCGGCGCTGGAAGCCTGCAAATTAGTCAGGGTCACCGCGCTGTTGGTTGCGCCGGCCAGATTCGTGCCGTAGAAGCGCCATTGGTAGCTTAAGTTACCGCCGCTTGCGGCCACGCTGAATGTGGCGCTGCCTCCGATAATTCCCGCTTGCGTTTGCGGTTGTTGTAAAATGACAGGCTGCGATTGGACAGCTACCTGGGCCGAACTGCTCAGCACCGCCCCTGCGGGGTTGCTAACAAAAACATTATAAATTCCTTCGTTGGCCGGCTGCAGATTGGGAATGGAATAACTGGTGTTTGTTTCATTGGGAATATTAACGCCGTTCAAGCGCCACTGATAAGACAACGGCAATCCACCCGTCGCGGAAACAGTCAGAGTGATGTTGGTCCCCGCCAACCCGCCGGCGGATTGCGGTTGCTGCGTGATCGATGGCAGCGGGATGCTCGGTGCCCCATTGTTCGAGCCAGCCGTTGGATTACCAGCCAGCCAGTTCAGCGGCTCGTTTCCGTAATTGCCCGCGACTCGGCGCTGGAGGGAAAGGCCCGTCCCATCGGCCCCGCTTGGCCATGGCGTCGTGGTGCCATATTCGATTCGGTCCACTGTTATGTTAGGCACTAGCCCATTGCCGAGAGGCGAGTCTGGCCGTATCAGCGAAATGGCTTCCCCACCGTTATCCAGTTTACCTCCATACGGACCAAACAACGGAATGGCTCCGGAAACGCCATAACGATTACGGAACGCAGTGGCCTGTCCTGGATTATTAACAGGATCGAAATTCACAACCAAAACGTAACTGCCCGCCGCGATGCTTGTGTTCAGTGGGAACGTAAAATCAATCCCATCCTGCAGCCGCCAGCAATTCGAGGGGAACGTGGCATCATATAGCGGCACGGCGCTTCCAGTGACATTTAAGAGTTCAACAAATTCATCCACCGTATCGTCGTTCGTGCCGCCGATGTCCGGCGGGTGATACATAATTTCATTGATGATGATCGGTCCGACGAGCGGATAGGAATTCGGCGCGCCGGTTCCACTGCGGAAATCCTGGACCGTGGCCGGATTATCATTTCCAAAGCTGTGCTGGCTGAGCGCCGGGTAATCCACTCCAATACTGGTTGTGAAGCGCCCGAACGATACGCCGCTGGCTGCCGCGCCAAAATTGGCTACCGCGCGATAGCCGGTCAGGTTTCCAAATCCATCCGCCTGCGAAAACCAAACCTGCCCGCCCAGCGCCGCATCCAGGGAGAATGGAACGCCCGCGCTTGCGGGACCGAATTGATTTTCATAAATCACCAGGTAACCGCCGCCAGGAATGGCCGTTCCATTCGTGAGCCGATATTTTTTCAGATTATCCGCTGAATCACTCAAATACCAGCCGCCCACGGACATTGGGACCAGGCCCGTGTTGGCCAATTCAATCGCCTTCTCCAGTGGCGGAGTGGCATGAGTCAAAACTTCGTTCACAAACGCGTTCGGGAGCGGCAGGTAATTCCCTTTTCCCGGGGATGAACTGAACGGGAAGCTTACAATGTTGGCCGTTCCATCCGGCAGCCGGCCCTGCGAAACGCCCGTGAGTTGCACATCATAAAAAATTTCATCAATCACGCTCAGGTTTGTGTTGTAGAGGCGCAACAATTCTCCCTGCGCATCCATGCTGAAGGGCACATGATCGCGCCCATTGCTGACTTGTCCATCGGCCTGCCATTGGGCGAAGCCTTTGCCGGCGATATAGCTGAGCGCGGGGACTGAATAGTTCGTTGCGAAGACTTGGGCAGGATCGTCTGTGAGGTAGAGACCCGTTAGTTTAACCGGCAATGTGTCCTGGTTATAAACTTCGAACCAATCATTCCCCGAGGCCGGCGCCGCCATCCACTCGTTAAAGCGCAGGTTGGTTGGCGAGCCCAGCACTGCAGGGGCCGAGTTGGTCGCACCCGGCGTGGGGCTATCGAGTAATTGCCACGCGCCTCCGCTTTTGCCGATCGATTTGTCCGTCACCTGGAAGCCAAATTCCACGAAATCGACCAATTGGCTGCTCGTGTTAAATAAATATACCGCGCCGTTGTCCTTGATTGAATTGCCGGTGTTCAAATTCGGCGATGCATTGGTGGAAGGCGCAGCGCCGATATCGCACCACAGCACGAGGTAGCTTTGCGCAGGAATGCTCGAACCAACGGGAAATCTCCATTGGCCGGGCACTATGCTGTCGAAACTCAGGCTCATTCCCGAGAGATCGAAGCTCGTCAGATTCGGATTAAAAAATTCGACCCAGTCCGCGACGCGACCGACGGGATTCGTGTAGCTGGCGTTGCGCGCCATTATTTCGTTTAAAACAGGCCCCGTATAAACGGCCAGATAATCAGTCGTGCCCGGACTGGCGCTGCCTGGAAAACTGGAAATCGTACTCGCGCCATCCGGAAAGCGGCCTTGCGATATTCCCTGGATTTGCGCGCCGAATGTCACTCGGTCAAATTCCGCCCCGCTTGCATCAGCCAGCGCGATGGTGTCTCCAGCGCCGTGCAATTTAAAATCCACGTGGTCCGATCCAGGATTCTGATCCGCAATCAATTGGATGTAACCATGCGGAGGCAAAAAGGAGAGTGACGTCACTTGAAAAAGGTCGTTGCTCGTTTTCAAGTAAAGGTTGCGCAGCCCAACCGGGCTCGTGCTCGAGTTATTGTAAAGCTCCAGCCAATCACTCGCGCCCGGAATCGAATTGGCCAGCCATTCATTGACCACGAGGTTCGTTTGCGAAGCGGTCGCTGCGGCAGTGTTCGGCGCAAGTGGCGTCGGCGTGGTCAAGGCCCACGCGTTCCCCACCCGGCCAATCGAATAATCCGCTAGTTGGTTGCCAAACGAGATCGCGTCGGCTCGATTGCCAGCCTGGTCGTAGAGAAATACGCTGTCCCCGTTTTCATTCAAAGCAAAACCAGTATGATAAATCGTCGCTGCTGCTTGTAAATTATTCGTGTCGCACTCCAGGATCAAATAGCCACCTGACGGCAAAACAGGCCCATTTGTGAAGGTGTACTTTCGAATATTCCCATCGTTGCTCAAGCTCCAACCGGTTAGGTCAACGCTATTGGCGCCGGCGTTAAATAACTCCACCCAATCCGGATAGCCGCCGTTTGCGTCAAACGAACTCACGTTCTTAGCCATGACTTCATTCAGGATCACACTCGCGGCTCCCGAAGAGCTGTTCGCCAATCCAGGCGTCCCATTCTGCACACTGCTGGCGCGCCAATTGGCTGGATCATCCGGGTCACCATTCGGATCAATAATTTCCAGCGAGTTACCCTGGCCGAATGTGGCGCTGGGCCAGCCGCCCGTGATTTGGTAATCTA
>DASWRJ010000378.1:0-3245 GCA_036403255.1 Verrucomicrobiia bacterium | reverse complement strand
TATTCTGGCGCTCGCGAGTCACTGATGCCGTTCGCAAGCGCAATGTGATCAGCTCAAGGTTTTGATAGTGGCCTCGAAGCTGGGGAGGTCTGAGATGTTCAGCATTTGCGCATTGGAATCGATGCGTTTCATAAAGCCAGTCAATGCTTTGCCGGGACCAAGCTCGATAAAACGAGTGAAGCCCTGCGCCAGCAGGTAGCGCATCGAATCTTCCCAGCGCACAGAAGCCGTAACTTGATCCACGAGGCGGCGGTGGATGTCGGAAGGGGCATTATGCGGCTGGGCAGTCACATTCGAGATGACCGGGACAGCGGGGATGCCAATGGGAATCTGGCCAAGGGCCGCATCAAGCTTCTGTCCAGCCCTTTCCATGAGAGGTGAATGATATGCGCCATTGACGGGCAGCGGGAGTGCTCTTTTTGCTCCCCTGGTTCTGGCGAGTTCGCAGGCGGCGTTTAGCTTTTCGGCAGGGCCAGAGATGACGATTTGACCCGGACAATTGAGGTTCGCCAGGTAAGCGCCAGTTTGAGCGCAGATCTCGCGCGTGGTTGATTCATCCAGGCCGATAATGGCCGCCATGCCCCCGCTAGAGGCTTCGCACGCTTCCTGCATGAATTGCCCGCGCTGACGAACAATGCGCAAACCATCGGCAAATGTGAATACGCCAGCAGCGGCCAGCGCGGTAAATTCGCCGAGCGAAAGACCGGCGGCTGCTTGGAATTCGAGCGAGGGGATTTTTTCCTTGAGCAACTGAAAAGCGATCCATCCTACGAGGAAAATGGCAGGCTGAGCGTGCTCGGTTTTGGTCAGTTCAGCCTCCGGGCCCTCGAAACAGATTTTGGCAAGATCATAGCCCAGGATTTGATTAGCTTGAAGAAACCAGTTTTGTGCAGACGGGAATTGTTGGGCCAGATCTTTGCCCATGCCCACGACTTGAGCGCCTTGTCCCGCGAATACCAATGCCGTCTTGCTCATGCGGGCGCGAGTAAACGCGGAAAATGAGAAAAAGGCAAATGTGATTCAGCGCAATTACATCTGTCGCTTCAGCATTCTGCCCAGCCGTTCGATTCCTCTCTGGATATCGGTTTCAGTAGCGCCACCAAAGCTGAGGCGCATTTCATGATTTGGGCGGGGACGTGTAGGATCCGGTGCATAACAAAGTTCGCCGGGAACATAGAGCACATCCTTCTTCAGAGCAGCTTGAAAGATCCTGGAGCGCGCGCCGGTCTTGGCCTTTGCCGGTAGCCGTGCCCAAACATAAAGGCCGCCGCACGGCTCCTCCCACTGCACCGATGCGGGAAAATATTCGCGCAACGCTTTGGTCATAATGCCGGCTTTTAGAGCGTAGCGCGCCTGGAGTTCAACCAGATGGCGCTCGTAGAGACCCGAATCGACAGCGTGGGAGAGCAATTGCTGAAGAAGATTGGAGGTGCCGAAATCGTGATTGCCTTTGATTCGGTGCACAATTGTCGATATCGGCTCGGGCAGTATGCCAAAGCCAACCCGCGCGCCGGTCGCGAACGGCTTGCTATAAGTGCCAGTGTAGAGAATGCGGCTGGTGTGTTCGCGTGCGGCGAGCGCTGAGGGTTCATCATCCCGTTTGAACCGAAGTTCACGATAAGCCGCATCTTCGAGCAGATAAAGCGGATGACCCGCCGCCCTTTCGTACTTGCGCAGGATCTCAAGCGCGGCAACTTTTTTGCGAAAAGTGGTAGTGATGCCGCTTGGGTTTTGGAAATAGCTGACAATATAGAGCAACTTCACCTGTTTGAGCTGACCGGATTTTTGGAGCCTACGCAGAGTTTGGTCGAGCTTTTCGAGTTTGAGTCCATCTTGCTCCATCTCGATTCCGCGGCATTCAACACCGTGGCTTTCGAGAATGCCGAGATAGACAAAATAAGTTGGATCTTCGACCAGAACGATGTCACCCGGATTGCAGAGGGCTTCGGTGACGAGATAAAGCAATTGCTGCGAGCCGTTCGTGATCAGGACCTGATCCGGCCCGTAAACGTGCGCGTTGGCAGTGCTGTCCAGGGCTTGGAGATCATGCGCGGTCAGTCGGCGCAAGCAGAGATCACCGGCAGTGCTGCCATATTGAAGGGCGCTGCGCCCGATTTTTTTGCAGCTTAGGATCTCCTCGATCATTTCCAGACTTTCCTGCACGGGCAGCGATTCGCTATCGGTGAATCCAGCCGCAAGCGAGATCAGTTTGGGATGGTCCAGCGTCATTTTCATGAGCCAGGAAATGGGCGGCTCAGTGGTGCGCCTGGCCAGATCCGAGAGAGCGTCCGCGTATTTGGCTTTGTTAGACATGGGCTTTCAGGCAGGTGGAGAAAAACTTGCGCAGTCCGGCAATGTAACTTGCCCGATCCGCTTCAATGGTTTCGACATGCCCACCCTTGAGCTCGAGGAACATCTTTGGTTCGTTCGCAGCGGCGAAGTTCCGTTCCGCATGGCTGAACCGAACCGTGCGATCCTCGCGGCTATGAGCGATGAGCACAGGAACATGAATGCGCGGAAGTTTGCTGAGGGTATTGTAATGGATGCTGGCCAGCCAGCGGACGGGGAGCCAGGGGAATAATTCGCTGCCAACATCCGGGATCGAAGTGAAAGTGCTCTGCAGGATGAGGGCGTCAATTTTCTCTCGAAGGGCGAGTTCGGAAGCGATCCCGCCGCCAAGCGATTTGCCCAGGGCAATGATATGAGGCGAGCTGCGATTCGCGAGCCAACGAAAGGCGGCTTGGCCATCGAGATAGGTGCCTTCCTCGCTGGCTTTGCCACCGCTGCGGCCAAACCCGCGGTAATCAAACGCGAACACTTGTGTTCCAAGCTCCAGCCATGCCTGATAAAACGCGAGCCGATCGCCAACATTGCCTGCATTGCCATGGAGCAGAAGGATGGCGTAATTGGCCCACTGGGCATTGGGCAGCGCCGGAAAATACCAGCCATGCAACGGAGTGCGATCCAGGCTTTGGAATTGAACTTCCTCATAACGGCAACCGAGACTGCAAGGCCCAACTTCTTTGGAAGGAACATAAACGCGCGTATGTTCGAACCAGCGTATCATTTTGTAAAAGGAGCCATGCCCCAGCTATAGTGGCATACCGCCGAAAAAATGGCCAGCGAAGCAGAGGAATTTTTTGGAATGGCTTCTGCGAGGGGAGGCTGCTTAACGCATTATTTTATAAACCCGCAAATCGTCGAAGCGAATTGGCGTTCCGGATACGGGATTGCCATAAATCTGG
>DASWRJ010000377.1:0-5723 GCA_036403255.1 Verrucomicrobiia bacterium | reverse complement strand
GAGATTAAGAGTGAAATTAAGGTTTCAAAAATCAACAATCGAAATATCCGGGAAGTACGCCGGGCGCAGCTTTCGGTACGTGAAATCCTTGATTATAAAAGCCATCATCTCGATTCCGGAGGGCGAAGCTCGATGCTGGATACGAAACTGCATGGCCGCCTGGCTGCCCCGTGGACTTGCCTGGTGGTCGTCTTGCTGGCGTTGCCTTTTGGCGGGGTAACCGGCAGGCGCAATGTCTATGTGGGAGTGGCAAGCAGCATCGTGATTGTATTCGCGTATTTCGTGCTCACCCAATTCATGCTTGCCTTGGGTGCCGGAGGCCAATTAGCCGGGTGGATTGCGGCGTGGCTGCCATTGGCGCTCTTTGCGAGTGCGGGTATTACAGCTACTGCCATGGTGCGGTAAGGGCTTGGCTTACCTGTTCACTTTCAAAAGCTCATACTGTCCAATGAGTGGCAGCGGCTTAAAGTGTCCGCCAGCGGCATTGATGATGCCAAGAATCATGAAGATGAATCCGCCTATCATAAGCGCAAAAGGCGCTAAAGTGAACAGGCACCCCAGGAACGGAATGAACATCATAATGAGTGAGCCAATGGTTCCTATGGTCAACGCGAGGAAGAGAACTATGCCTTGATTGGTATGGTAGCGGGCGAATCTGGAGTTTGGCGCAGCCAGGAGCGGTACCAAAAACAGCAATCCGATATAGGCCAAAATGGCATAGATTTTATTCTTCTCGATATCGGCGATGTCGGAACCTTGCACCAAAGGCGGAGGAGCATTTGGAGCCACGATAGGAGGGGCGGAGGAAGGCGGTGGATTATTGGCCGAAGGCGGGACCGATTCCGGACTTGGGTCTGGGCTACTTGGTGACGACAAAGGTGTCGTGGTAGCAAATTCGGAGAGGCTTCGGGCTGGGGCCCATTGAGCCATGCCTTCTCGCCACACCAGGGT
This sequence comes from Verrucomicrobiia bacterium, assembly GCA_036403255.1. Classification (GTDB taxonomy): domain Bacteria; phylum Verrucomicrobiota; class Verrucomicrobiia; order Limisphaerales; family JAQGOV01; genus JAQGOV01. Next base: position 4,772 of record DASWRJ010000377.1, on the reverse strand, counting down.
TTCAGCAGGCAATGAACCGGTGTTGAGCAGTTGCTGCAGGGCAGCGGTTTCAATTGGGTCCTGCATCACCCCATTTCGCACATATCTCCAGGTGCTCATAATTGTTGGGGGATTGGAGCATATCGGATTAGGACCGGCAACAGTCTAATTGGCTAATCATCACTTGCAAGAAGTAGCCTTGTTTACCGTTTCCATGCTCGCGATTGCTATTTTCAGCGCGAGATGCGTGAGTTGCGGCTTGTTTCGAGAGGGTTCCCCGGGTATCTACTTGCACGATGTATTTCCGGCCCACGACCCTTGAAGAATTGCGCACGGCGCTGCTGTCGGCAGCGGCGGAAAAGCGCAAACTCGGGCCAGTGGCCATAGACGCCTTCGACCGGGTGCTGGAGCATTTTCCCGAGGACATGACGGTCACGACCCAATGCGGCATCACGCTGGGGAACCTGCAAAAACAGCTTGCGGCACGCGGGCAGTGGCTTCCCATCGATCCGCCGGGGGCGTCGCGACTGACAATAGGCGGTCTGCTGGATCATAACCTCAGCGGCCCGCGGCGATTCGGCTACGGCACGATTCGCGAGCATCTACTCGGGCTGACGGTGATGCTGGCCAGTGGGGAGATTATCAAGAGCGGCGGCAAAGTTGTGAAGAACGTAGCCGGTTATGATTTGCAAAAGCTTTTTGTGGGCGGCCACGGCAGTCTGGGAGTGTTACTCGAAGCAACCTTCAAGCTTCGCCCACTACCCGAGGCAGAGCAATTTTTTGCGACGTCATTCCCGAACCTGCAAAAAGCATTTGAAATGCTGCGCTCGTTAAACGAAACGGGCCTAACCCCAATTGTGGTTGATCTGCATAATCTCGCCTCGCAAGAAGGCGCAGTAAGCCTGGTCCTTGGATTCGCGGGCACCAAAGAGGAATGCGCGTGGCAGGTCGAGCAGCTTGTCAAACTTAATGCAAACTGGATACTGACCGATCTGGGTTACAATGAATCATTTTCACAAGCTGATACCCAGCCGTACATGCGCTCGGTCCTGCCCTCAGCGTTACCGGAGGCCATTGATGACATCAAAGGCGCTCGATTTGTGGCCCGGGCGGGAAATGGCTGCCTTTATTATCGGGGGGGAAATCCTCCCATAACCGCAGCCATCCCGCGGGACTTGAATCTGCGGGTGAAAAACACCTTTGATCCGAACAACATTTTTCCCGAACCGCTGATTTAATGAGCTTGCCTGCACAACCGGAACGTTTTCTCGATGAAGCCAAATCACTGGCCTGCATCCATTGCGGCCTGTGCCTTTCTTCATGTCCGACTTACCTTGAAACCGGCAATGAAAATAATTCTCCGCGCGGGCGCATTTACCTCATGCGCGCCATCCAGGAAGGGCGCATGGATTTGGCGGATACCGCAGTGCGCCCGCTGGATCTTTGTCTTGGATGCCGGGCGTGCGAAGCGGTCTGCCCCAGCGGCGTGCAATACGGAGCACTGCTGGAAGGAACAAGGGATCATGTGGAAAGGAGTTACCGACGATCGGCATTCCAAACATTTTTGCGGCGGGTGGCGATCGAGCGCGTGTTTCCGTTTCCAAATCGGATGCGGCTGGCGTTAATCCCCGCGCGCATCACTAAGAAGCTGGGCTTGGAAAAATTGCTGCCCAAGTTTGCACGCGACGCGCTCTCGTTGATCCCGGCTAATGGCGCTTCGACCGGCCCATTGCCTGAATTTTCCGCCGCCATTTCCACAGAAAAGCGTGGCCGGGTTGGGTTCATCAGCGGCTGCGTCATGAGCGTGATGTTTACGGAAACGAATGATGCCAGTGTCCGTCTCCTGAATCGCGCCGGGTTTGATGTGGTGACCCCGAATAGCCAGGCATGCTGCGGCGCGTTATATGCGCATAGCGGACAACTCGAGATGGCGCGAGCCAGCGCGCGGTCGAATATCAAAGCTTTTGAAATGCTAAAGCTGGACGCGATTATCATCAATGCCGCTGGTTGCGGATCGACGCTCAAGGAATACGGGCACCTGCTGCACGAAGACGCAGAATGGTGCGAGCGCGCTGAAGCTTTCAGCTCTAAGGTAAAAGATTTGACCGAATTTTTGCTGCCCATTGCGAGCACTGTGCCGCAAATGCAAAACGTGCAGGTGACATATCACGATGCCTGCCACCTGGCGCATGCGCAACGGATCACGAAACCACCGCGCGAACTGGTCAAAGCAGCGGCAGGAAAGAATTATGTCGAGCTGCCCGAATCAGATGTTTGTTGCGGCAGCGCAGGGACGTACAACCTGACCGAGCCCGAAATGGCCGAGCGCCTGCAAAGACGGAAAACGGATAATATCCTGAAGACGGGAGCGGAGATCGTTGTCACAACCAATCCTGGCTGCCTGCTGCAAATTCGTGCTGGATTGGAGAAGGCTGGGGCAACGAACGTTCGCGCGCTGCACATTGCCGATTTTTTAGAGGAGGCGTTTGCGGGAGCTACTTCGCGGAAATAAAGAGAGGCGCGCTCCACCTTTTTCCAGCAAGGACTCTGGCAAAGAGCTTAGCATTTTTGGCAACCAATGGGGTTTGAAAAAGCTGCGCCGAGGAAGCTATCGCACCGCCAGATGCGCGAGGATCTGTGCCATTGAGTGTAAAATAAATTTTTGCGTCTTTTGCATCTGAGGAAAGTTCAAGTTGGCCACCCAATTTGAGTTGCGGAGCTGCGACAAATTGGGCATCGACCCAGGCGAAGCGCTTTTGAACCCAATCTTTCATCCATTCGACTTCTTCGCTGTAACTGTTGCCCACAAAATAATTGGGGGCTACATCGACCCCGAGAATTTCCCAGCGACTAAAATTCCGAGCCTGAGCTTCCTTCAGTTCGGCGGCCATTCGATCTACCCGCGCAATTATATTAGATGTGGCGAACACGTTTGTGCGCAATTGGGCCCAACGGTCCACGTAGCGCTGACAAAAATCGGGATCGTCAAAAAGCCGCCGGAACCAGGAATATTGCGTGTCGTCCAATTGTGGCCAAAGCCAGTGCTCTGGCATATAGCCCTGCTTACCGCTGGCGTTGCCAAAGCTCAGGTTCCAATCCCAGGCGGGACCCATTATAACTTTGCCGCCGCGATCCTTGTAAAAAAAGGTGCTGAAGCGAAAGCCATCGACGTTTTTGGTGGCTTCAATAAGCAAATGCTGGTCGATGAAGGAATCGGAATCGATAAAGGCGCGATAGCCGCGGGCTGGATCGGTGAAATTGGGTCCATAGAGCGCGAACTCGAATTGATTTAAATAATCCTTCAAATAGGCCCTCTGGACGGGTGTGATTTCATCCGGCTGCGGCTCGTAATAGTAAAACTGGTTGCGTTGCAGTTTTGTTTTGAAACCCTCCTCCGGATTCAAGACGGCGGCATCATCCAATCGAGCTTGTTCGACGACCAGGGCGCTACCCAGGTAATTGGTTTGCGGTTGGGCGGGGTCTATTTTCGCTTTCGGCTTTTTAATGGGTTTTGGCGCCGAGGCAGCGGCCCGGAGAGGTTTGGACGGGACCGGAGCAGTGGCATCTTTGCCTTTATAGGGAGGTAAAAATCCAGCCGGATCGGCGGGAAAACTGCCTGGGCCCGTCGGATAGCCGGCGCGATCACTGACAATGCCCGCTTGAGGCGGACCTTCAGCGCCAAATTTCTTTTTTTCAGACGCGCCCGCGTGATCTTTTTTAAAGATGTAACCGCCCGTGAGTTCCGGCTCGGCGACGGTCGAGGTATCCAATTTGGGAATATCCACGCGGTGTTTGTCCCGTGTTACTTTCTCTTCCAACAGATAGACGCCGGCATACTGGCTCATGCTGATTTGCGCGGCGGAATCGCTGACGAATACCTCGACGAATTTCCAATGCGCCGCCCATCGGCCCATGGCATTGCTCAGATCGTAAGCGAGAGCATCGCGCAGAAGGGTTTTGTCCGGGTAGGGACCATAGAGCACCCAATCGGACTCTTTGGGAAAGCCGAGCAGCGACACTTTTTGCGATTCATGCAGCCCATTGACCAGCTTCACTGAGTAGGAATGTTTCGGATAACGCAGAGACGAATGGCCTCGAACGCGCAGGAAGGCCATATGTTCCAGCGCTTTGGCATCCGCCAATTTTGCGCGGCCGTTGGCAGTGTTAATAATCAGCAGACTGGCAGGGAGCTTTGTTTCGCTGGTGATCTCCGACCCAAAACTGTTTACCACGACCAGCGGCAAGTTGGAACTGAACGAGGCCACATCTTCCGCGAGCAAAGTGTAATTTTGCTGGACCGGTTCGCTGATGCGCCCATCTGAATAAAAAGCGATGGCCCGAACCACCGCGCAATTTGTAAGCTCGATGGTGCCATTGAAAACTGCTGAATTCGTGCCCGGTTCAGTGCCGTCTGTAGAGTACCGGATTTGGGCGTTGCGCGCGTTTAATTGAACGGAAACTTTGCCGGTGTAAATGCCACCGGGCTTGGAGAAAAGCGGCGCAGAAGGCTTTTCAGTGGAGGCTGCTTGCGCGGTTTCCGTCCAATACATCCAGGCCGTGAATTGAATTACAACTATGGCAATGGAAAGACCGTGCCATTCGAGAAGTGATTTGCGCGCAAGTCCTGGCATTTAAAATTACTGGTTCACCCCTATATGTGCAAAAGTCAGCGGAGAAAGGAAAGTGAAAAAGAAAGGGCGCTTGCATCCCCTACCCGTTTCCTTAGGCTTTGCTTTGTAGCCATTATGCGCGTGAGAAGGAAAATTTACCCCGGCTTAGCCATCCTTTTACGA
>DASWRJ010000376.1:0-7721 GCA_036403255.1 Verrucomicrobiia bacterium | reverse complement strand
GGATCCGGTTTTGATCTGGCCTGCATTCGTGGCCACCGCAATATCAGCGATCGTCGAATCTTCCGTCTCGCCGGAACGGTGGCTGATGACTGCAGTATAGCTATTTTCCTGGGCTAATTCGACGGCATCGAGCGTTTCAGTCAGCGATCCGATTTGGTTTACTTTCACCAAAATCGAATTGGCCGTGCCGGTCTCGATTCCCTTGCGCAGAAATTTCACATTCGTCACGAAGAGATCGTCGCCGACCAATTGGACCTTATCACCCAGCTTTTCCGTCAAAAATTTCCAATTTTTCCAATCCCCCTCCGCGCAGCCGTCCTCAATGCTTATGATTGGATATTTGCCGCAGAGCTCCACATAGAAGTCCACCAGCTCAGGGCCGCTCAATTTTTCGCCACTGCTCTTTTTGAACGTGTAAGTGCCGTTCCCATTATAAAACTCAGAGCTGGCCACATCCAGCGCCAGAAAGATTTCCTTGCCCGCCTTGTAACCGGCGTCCTTCGTCGCCTGCAAAATGACTTCAATTGCCGCTTCCGTACTGTCGAGTTTTGGCGCGAATCCGCCCTCGTCGCCGACAGCGGTGGAAAGCCCCTTCTTCTTCAAAACAGATTTCAGTGCGTGAAATATTTCCGTGATGGCCTGCAACCCGCGCGAAAAGCTGTCGAAGCCTTTCGGCATAATCATGAATTCCTGGAAATCTATTGGGGCATCCGAGTGGGCGCCGCCATTGATCACATTCGCCATGGGCACTGGCAGCACCTTTGCATTTGGCCCACCGAGATATTTGTACAGAGGCAATCCGAGGCTTTCCGCCGCTGCTTTGGCGTTGGCCAGCGACACCGCCAGGATTGCGTTCGCGCCCAGTTTCGATTTGGTTTCAGTGCCGTCGAGGTCAAGCATCGTCCGGTCCACGGTCAACTGGTCCAACGCATCGACGCCGCGAAGCACGGGCAGGATTTTGTCGGTCACGTTTTTGACCGCTTTCGAGACGCCTTTGCCCAGAAACCGAGTTTTGTCCCCGTCGCGCAATTCCAGGGCTTCGTGTTCTCCAGTGCTTGCGCCTGAAGGCACGGCGGCGCGGCCCATGGCGCCATTCGCCAGAATCACGTCCACTTCCACAGTTGGATTACCGCGCGAATCAATGATTTCCCGGGCTTTGATGTCGTAAATTGTGCTCATGATTTCAATTTAAATACGCAACGCGCCGCGAATCATAAGAATGAGCGCGATTCCGTCAAGGTTCTTCCCGGCGAGAGGACGCTTTCCGTTTGGCTAGTGAACTGATAATTTCCGGCCCCATGAACCTGCGAATCTATCTTCTCGCAATAGGACTGCTTTTGTTCGGGACGTTCGCTCGCGCTGTAGATAGCGTGTTCTTCCGGGTGCAACTGGCCGAGCCAGCCGATGCACCGTGGTACCTGAAAATCGGCGGCTACATCCACGTCGATCCTTGGCACATGCCGGATGCGGTGTGGCCTGCCAAAGCGGACAAGGATCAAAAGCAACGGATCGCCCCTGGCCAATTCAGCCCCTGGTTCGATCTCTCCACGCATGCGGGCAAAAAGCTTCATGGCCGCCACCACCGTGCGGGTGGCATTGCGGAGTTTCCAAATGTTACACTCGACTTTTTTGGCGCTGCTACAAATTTGCCCAAGCACGTTGTCATTGAGCTCGCCACTGCGCCCGAAGAGGGTGCCATCGTCAAACGCATGGAGGAAAAATTCACAGGAAGAAATACGAGTTTCCTCGTTTCATCCAATCTTCGCGCTGATGCTGGTTCCCTCGAAACCGCCAGCCAAATGACAGCGCGGCATCTCGCCTGGGCTCGCGAGGCCAGTGGCGGCCAGCGCACCTCGCCCACAAATCTTTGGATCCAAACTCAATTTTGGGCACCGCAACGGCCCGAGCTAAACGTGCAGGAAGCCGAAGTGCTCTGGCTGCTGGGTTTCAATCTTGTCGGCAGCACGCGCCCCGAAATGCTCGATAAATTCCCGTTTATCGAACCCGGTGGCCATCTCTGGGCCGAGTTTGGTCCAGCCCTCACCCGGGAAGACATAGAAAAGCAAATGCTCAAGCCGGCTTCACGTGCAGAGCGCCAATCTGGCCCCACCCTCTTCAATTTCTCGGATGAAATCGCCTGCCGCCCGCCTATTGGCAACAACGCCAAAGCGCTCGGGCATTTTCATGAATGGCTCAAAGGCCAAAAAATTAGTCCCGCTGACCTCGGCGTCAAATCGTTGGATCAAGTCGACCCGATCGAATCCCCCACTGCGCTGCGAGAACATCAAAAAACCAATGCCGCCGCTGCTAATCGCGTTTTTGTTTGGACAACTCGCTTCCGCCACGAAGCTGCCACGCAACGGCTCAAGTGGCTCACAGAAAGTTTTCATGCGCACGCGCCCAGCAATATTTTCACTTCCACGCTGGTTGCGGATCATCCTTATTTCGGCGGCTCCGGCCTTGGCATGGGCATGGACCGCCCAAACACCACCTGGGGAGGCTATCCGCTCTCCCTCGATTGGTTCGGAATGGCGCGTGAGCACGTGGTGGATGTTATTGCCATTGAAGACTGGCTCGGCCTCAACTTCATGTATGGCCCAAGCTCGACCTGGGAAGGATTTCAATTGCTCGGCTTTCAAGCAGCAATGTTTCGGAGCGGCAGCAAAGGTGATTTGCCCATTATGACCTGGATCACGCCCAGCGACGAAACAAATGTCCGCCTCAAGAGCACCTCAGCCCTGTGCCAGGGCTCGAAGCATTTTTATTATTGGACCTATGGCCCAACGGCCACGAGCACGGAAAATTACTGGAGCGACTTGCGCAGTGAATACGACGGAGTCGTCAAAATCAGCCGTCAACTCGCCGGTGCCGAGCATATTATTGCGCCTGGGCATACTCGCAAAACTCGCGTTGCACTGCTCTACAGCTTGTCGAGCGACTTATGGCAGCCATTCGGCTATATCAGCATGGCTGAACGACGGCTTACCTATTTTTCACTCATCCACGATCAATATTTGGTGGACATGCTCACCGAGCGAGACGTTGAAGAAGGACGTTTGAAAGAGTACAGCGCTCTCTATCTGACTGATCCATGCATCGCGAAAGCTGCCTCCGATTCCATTCGCAAGTGGGTGCGAGCGGGCGGCTGGATTTATGGCTCGTGCGCCGCCGGGAGTAGAAATGAATTTAATGAAGAGCAAGTTGGGCTGTCGGATGTTTTTGGTCTCAAAAAACAAATCAAAGTCCAGGTGCAGCCCGGCCGTTTCGACCTGCGCGCGGCCCTGAATGATCTCGCCTGGCTGGATCAAATTGCATTCTCCGGCAAGGAGGAAGGTTTCGGTGCGCTCGGGATTATGGCTGAAGTAAAACCCTCCTCCGCAAAAGCGCTTGCGTTCTACTCTGATAACTCACCGGCTATCCTGACAAACCATTTTGGCAAGGGTGTCGCGATTTATGCCACTACCTGCCCTGCCTTGTCCTACGCCAAAGATGCGCATTTCGTTCCCGCTGAACTCAAAGAGAAGTGGCCCGCAGCGCAGCGCCACTTCATCAATTCCGTTGCCCAAAACAGCAGCGCTCCAAAGCTGGTCGAGCTTTCGCATCCGGTAGTCGAAGCGGGAGTTTACGAATCCTCGAGCGGTTGTGCTTTGATCCTGGCGAATTTTACTTATGAAAAAATTCCGCACTTAAGCATCCGCTTGCCCGTAAAGACTGCCCCGGCGCATGTCCTATCGATTGAAGCGGGAGCATTGCCTTTTTCCATTGAGAATGCTCCTAATAATGTTTCCAAGTTGGGCTACAAAAGCGTTTTAAAGTGCCAATTGCCTCTTGGCTTGAATGACGTGCTCATTCTCGAGTAACTAATTGATGCTTTGACCAAAATTAGCAAGCTATGCCTGCCGGTGTAAATAATCCAGTAGTTGGCTATTTCGCCTTTTGCGCGATTAAGTTTGGGGGCTATGCTCTTGCCGGGCGATTGCTCTCCGACAACTACAGGCATACGAGTTTGATTCCCTTTGCCGTAGGAGGTGTTCGCACCCTCATTGGAATGGCGGCAGGAGCTGGTTACTATTTCCTTTTGCGGTTTCTGGCCGCGGATCCTGGTGTTCCACTTATTCTGGCTGGCTTGGTGCCTATTCGATTCGTCGAATGGTGGCTCCTAATTTGGCTGTTTTACGATCGACACTTGAAAGATCCCGCGAAAGGCTGGCGTTGCGCCGCATTTGGGACGTTTTGGTCTTACATCCTCGATCTCCCGGCAATTTTTGGATTCGTTCTCACCGGCGGGCTCTGGATTTGCTAGGGATCTCGCTCCTGAAAATTTACGGCGAACTTACCTTCACCCGCATGAATCGCGAGCCGCCAGGCTGCATCGGTTGATTATCGATTACCTGGATCGTCTCGGTCGCGCCAGGAACCCGCATCATCTCGGTTGTAACCGGCACGACCACATTCACATTGGTTCCCTTATAACTATGGCCAGTCGTCCAGTTCTGCAAATCTTCACTCACTTCCACCGCGTGCGTCACATTCGTTACTCCCGAGCGGCGCTTGAATGTGAGCGCCAGGTAATTTGCGTTGCCGATCGATTGGACTCCGACTTGCGGCGTGTTCTCGGATTTCCACCAATTGAGCAAATCGCGCAGCGCCTGCGGCTTGTTGTTCGGCGCGGGATTGCCAGCCTGATCGGACGTGTTAATGCCGTGGCAATTCTTGCACGTACGAATTTCTCCAGGCGCAAATGTGACCCAATAACGCTCCTTCACGATGCTCTCGCCGTTCGTGCCCAGCAGTTGCCAGGTCATGGCCCGGCGGGCGGGGACGAGTGCTGCAAAGGACCCGTCATCCGCCAGCTTCATGCTTCCCGCCGGGCCACTTGGGTTGGGGACATTGTCCGCGGCAGGCTCATGCAGCGGCGTGGGTAGCACCCGGCGGCCTGGCGCCGGCGCCACACCCCCCAGGGTCAATCCACGCCGCTGGTCTGCCTGCAAAAATTGGATGTGCTCGAGGTCGTAAACTTTTCCCACATTCGTGCCGAGGGTCACATTGGTCGTGCCCGCAATGCGAAGATTATAAGGCTGTTGCTTGTCGGCCCGATCACGGCGCGTGACATTATGGCTGACGAGCAACGCCAGGTTGTTTGCCTTCAAAAAATTCCGCATCAAATTCACGTCCACCCCTTCCTCATCGAACACTTGCTGCTCGATGGGCTGGATGGTCGAGGTGAGCCGCGCGGGCCGGGCCTGCGGGCGCACCTCGACGGGGTCCAGTTCCCAGAGCAAGCCGCTGTAAGTCAGCAGCGAATTGCCTCGGTAGTAACTCACGTTGTTGCTGAAACCGGGGGTCAAAAGTTGGCTCTGCACCCACAGGCTGCCTGAAGGCACCAGGGTCTTGAGCCTGAAATCATAGCGCGAAGCAGGATTAAGCGCGGTGCCGATGTTGGTATCCGTTTGGGTTGCTGAAGTGTAAACCGCCAGGAGTTTGCCATCTACCATCGGCACCGGAGTGCGATAAGCTCCCCCCGCGTTCGGGCCATTCCCGGCTTTCGCAGTAATGTAAGTGAGATAACAGAAATCCGGGTTTAAGGACGGCGGGGCATAGAGGGTAAGAATCTGCCCCGCCGCATGGGTGCCGAAGTCGGGCGCGTCCACACCAAAGTAGCGCCCGGGATTCAGCGGATCTTCCCGGAGTTGGAAGAAATTATTTAACCAATTTGTATTGTAGCGATTCAGCGAGTTGGTCAGTGCAATCAGGTTCGAATCATTGGTGAAACTCACCGTGATGCGGTTCTGCAAATCGTGCCTGCCCAAGTGGTTGACCACTTCCTCGTCTGTGCCGTCTTCCGTTATCTGCCAGGGAAAAAATGAGTTGAACGCATTCCCGTTCACTTTCAGCACGGCCAGATTTGTCGTGTCAAACGTGCGCGGTTCCGGAAAGAACTCGGATCGGTCCGCAAGGTTGTAAGTTGCGGCCGCGCCTTCGTCGGCATAATTAAACGTGCCGTTGTTTGCGTTGCCCAATCGATCATCCGTCGCATTGCGATCCTGCACCAGGTGATCCCAGCGCGTAAAAATCACCCGCCCAAAACTGTCCACAAACGGAGTGAACGCGCCCGAAGGCGTGTGATTCAGCAGGGAAAGATTGCCAGTGACCGAGTCGAGGCTCCACAAACCGGTGACGGTAGGGATGTCGTTATACTCGTCAAGTTGTGGATAGAGGTGCGCGGAGCCATCGCGCGGGCGGTCACTGGTAAATAGGATTCGGTCATCCGTGCCGTAGCAGGGACTCACGTTGTTGAAATTCGTCGGTTGATTCGGGACTTTGGTGATGATTGGGACAGCATTCGAGTTGACGAAATTTGTGATCTCATAAAGCTGCCAAAAAAACTGCGACGTATCACCTGCGAACTGCGGCGCGCCCGCGACCATGCTAAAAACAGCCTTTGTCCCGCTCCAATGCATGCTGGGCTGGCGCACCGCAATCCCGTTGGTGTGTTGTGTTCCTCCCGAGACGCCGTACCCGGCGGCCAGGGTTAAATTCTTAAGTGTTCCGTCTGCATACCGGATCCAAAGCGCTCCGCCGCGTCCGCAATGGGCTGTGTCGGCCAGATGGTTGCCCAGCGCCGATGCGACCGAAACAACTACATTCGTGACGGTGCTGGCGTTGACCTCGTCTGGAACCGGCACCTGCGTCACAAACAGCACGGCATTTGTCAGCACAGGTCCGGTCGCCTGAGCGACAGCGCCGGCCAGGAGCAGCGCCGCGAGGGTGAGTGTCGCAGCGAATGCTCCGGGCCGGATGGGCTGGGGATGCCTTGTTCCACTAATCAGGGTTGCGCTTTCCTTTTGTCTCGCGCTGAGACAGCACTTGGATGATTTGGAATCGTGGGCCCAGGCTGCGCTGGGTAAATTCGCAGCCTGCAGGCCCATTTCTGTGCCTTTCTGGTCTGTCACGTTTTCCATGTTGTTCACTGCCCATCATACAGCGAGCGGCAGTCCAAACAAGAGGCGCGGATATACCACTTTTGGAGTATGGCAACGAAGAGGCAGAATTTAACGTGTAAGCAGGCGAGCCTTTGAGGCGCTTCGGGAATGGTTGCGCTGGGGCTGCTTTGGAAGTCTCGAGCCTAAATAAAGGCACTAATCCTTAGGCACGTTCAGCTTTACCTCACCCTTTTTGGCTTCATCTGGAAAAATGACTTTGATGGGGTAGTTCTTGCCGTCGGTAAACGATTTCTCGAGCCAATTCTCCACAAACTCTGACGTTTGCTTGCGGGCGTTCTCTTTTAGCAGGGGAATATTTTCCTTGGCTCGCAATTTGGATAAGGAGGTGATGGATTTCTTCAGATTCTCCAGTGCTTCAGCCGTTTTGAACTTTCCTTTTCGCACTTCGTAGGTAATGGCTGACGCATCCACAGCAGGTGTATTCCACTTTATGGCAGGCGCGTACACGTACAGGACATTATCCTGCAAATCGAATCGCCATTTGTCGTTGAAATCGAGGTAGTAGGTGTACTCGACCGGCGCGCGCGCCTCCACCACGACATCAGGCAGCGACACGTAACCCCAGGCGGTGCTCGTTTCCTCCGTGCGCGTGAAAATCTCCGTTTGCTTTAATGAAGCAAATTGGAGGCGGTGATAATTGCTGATGCTGGTCGCGTAGCTGATGAATGAAGTGGTGACATTTTTATGGCTGAACGATTCAGCCAGCGACGAGAGCGC
>DASWRJ010000375.1:0-4262 GCA_036403255.1 Verrucomicrobiia bacterium | reverse complement strand
CTGCGCACGCTGCCGGGCTGGGCCGATGCCAAGGGCGAATTCACTGATCCGCGCTCTGAACCGTACGGTCCGCTTCCAGCCGATTGGTGCCGATGGGACGGACTTTATGTTTCGGGCATGGACGTGGTGCTGAGTTATACCATGCACGGGACCAAAATATACGAACAACCGTCGAGCACGCTCGCGGATGAACAGATCGGTTTTGTCCGCACGTTCCGGACGGAGAATCCGAAGCGCGAACTGGCCATGCTGGTCTGCGACGCCCAGGGCGCAAAAGGCCAGGTCTCGGGCAACACCGCCACATTGCTGGCCGGCACAAACGTGACCAAGGTCGCGTTGCTGGGAGCCCCGAAACACGCGAAACTGGACGTGCAGGAGAACGGCAGTGTCGTCTTACGTTTGCCCAAAGGCATGGGCAAAGGTCTCTTCAAGCTTGTGCTCTGGCGCGGACAATCCGGCGAGGAAGGAAAATTTCCAGCGCTTTGCGAAGGCAAGCCGCAGTTGGCTGATATCAAAAAGGGCGGGCCAGCCCATTGGCCGGAAACGGTGCTGACCAAAGGCGTCCTGAACACCAGCACCACCCCGGACGGCGCCTACACCACCGATTCACTGACGGCGCCCACCGATAACCCCTGGAAACGGCGGGTGCGCTTCGGTGGCATGGACTTTTTCTCTGACGGCAAACGGGCGGCGCTCTGCACCCACGACGGCGATATCTGGATTGTTTCAGGGATTGATGAAGGACTCGAGAAGCTGAGCTGGCGGCGCTTTGCCTCAGGCATGTATGAAACACTCGGCTTGGCCATTGTCAATGACGTCATCTACACCTCGGGCCGCGATCAGGTAACGCGCTATTACGATCTGAACAATGACGGCGAAGCCGATTATTACGAGAACTTCAATAATCAGGTTAAGTCCACCGAAGGCTTTCACGAATTTCTTTTTGATCTGCAAACCGATCGTCAGGGAAATTTCTACTTTGCGAAAGCAAATCCGGTGAATTCCGGCGGCCAGGGATTTGGCCGGGGCGGCGGCAATGGCGCTGTCTGCGAGCACTCGGGTTGCCTCTTTAAATTAAGCAAGGATGGCAAGAAGCTCGAGGTTTTGGCGCGCGGTTTTCGCGCGCCGAACGGGATTGGCGTCAGCCCGGATGGACAGGTGACCACCAGCGATAACGAGGGGACTTGGGTTCCTTCGACACCAATTAACTGGATTTCAAGGCCGGGCCAATTTTGTGGCGTGCTGAATAACCTCACCTCCAGGGAACTCGCTGACTCCTGGACACCGCCGCTTTGCTGGCTCTCCCACAATGATTACGATAATTCCGGCGGCGGGCAAGTCTGGGTCACCAGCGACAAATGGGGCCCATTCAAAGGCGAGATGTTGCACGAGTCCTACGGGAGATCGAGTTTGTTCCTGGTCATGCGCGACGAAGTAAATGGCAAGTTGCAGGGCGGCGTCGTTAAGTTTCCGCTCAAATTCTCCTCAAGCTGCATGCGCGCCCATTTTAACCCAAAGGACGGGCAGCTTTACATTGCCGGGTTAAGCGAATGGCAGAGCAACGCCGGCAAAATAACCGGTTTGGATCGCGTGCGCTACACTGGCAAGCCCGTTTACTCGGTCTGCGGAATCAAAGTCCTGCACAACAGTGTGCAGCTATCGTTCACGCAGCCGCTGGCCACGGACTCCGTCGCGGATGTGCAGAATTTCAGCGGCAAACGCTGGAATTATGAACGCGCCGAGCATTACGGTTCGCCCGAATTCATGGTCTCCGATCCAAAGAAAAAAGGGCGCGAGCCGCTCGAGATCAAAGCTGCGGATTTGTCCAAGGATGGAAAAACGGTCACTTTGGAAATCGCGGATTTGCGTCCAGTGATGCAGCAGTCGATTAAATTTAATTTAAAGGCGGCGGATGGCACACCCATCGCCCAGGAAATTCAGCACACCATCCATGCAATTCCGTAACGCAACAGGGCTGCTCAGGACGGGCGCGGGGTTATTCGCCGTTTGGCTCGCGGCTGCAACTTGCGCGGGAGCGAACATGGAACCAGGCTTGCAGCTTACGCTGGCGTCGCGACAAATGGCCATGCCGGTAGATAAAACGGTGGTGCCAAACGTATGGCTGTACGTCGGTGATATGAACGACTGCACACCGTTCTCTCTGCTTTTTCATGCAATTCGTTTCAACGCAGTTTTCGAGGGTAACATCAATGCGGAGCTGCGTGGGGACTACATTTTTCGCGCCGACTTGCGCGGGAGTCTCCAACTGGAGATTAACGGTCACATGGTGCTGGAGGACGAGCGAAAGTTGGACGGCTTGACCCCGGCGAGCAAGCCAGTGCGCCTGGACAAAGGGCCGAACAGGATTAAGGCGACTTTTACAAACCCGGGCCAGGGCGACTCAATTTTGCGGTTGGAGTGGTCCGAGAAAGGACGTTACTTCAGTCCTATACCGAACGCGGCGCTGGACCACGAAAAGTCGCCCACTGAAATCGAGAAAGCACAATTGCATCTCGGGCGCGAATTGTTTCTGGAACGACGCTGCGCCAAGTGCCACACCGTGTCCAGGGCTAGCCATGCTGCGCCAGAGTTGAGCATGGATGCGCCGACGTTTGAAGGGATTGGAGCGCGCCGCAATTTTGAATGGATGAGCCGCTGGATCTTGGACCCAAAGACGATTCGACCGATGGCGGAGATGCCGAAGTTGTTGCACGGAGCGCAAGCCAAAGAAGAGGCAACGGCGATTGCAGCGCACTTGGCCACGTTAAAAAATGATCCAGCGACCTCCAAAGCTGTGATCAACACCCCCGCTGCCGCGCCAACGGCCGAACCGAAAAAAGCGGACGAACCTTCGGAAGCCACGGATACAAAACCGCTTTTCGAACGACTGCATTGCATCGGCTGCCATAATCCGCCAGCTTCTGCCGACCCAGATCCGAAAAAGATTCCGCTCAAGCACGTGGGCGAAAAATTTGCGCCCGGAAAGCTGGCTGAGTTTCTCCGCGCGCCAGAGGCGCATTTTGCGTGGATACGCATGCCGAATTTCCGGTTAAGCGCGGCGGAAGCAAATGAGATTGCAAACTGGCTGCTGGCCGATGCGCCGAAGGCCAAAGCAGTATCCGCTCCGACGGATGCGGCGACACTCGAGCGCGGCAAGTCGCTCGTGCAGAGTTCGGGTTGCCTGAATTGCCACAACTTGACGCTGGAGAACAAATTCAAAGCACCAGCGCTGTCGGCGTTTGCCTCCAGCACCACCAAAATAACCAGCAGCGCGGCCTGCATCGGCACTGCGCCATTTGCGGACTTCGGCTTTGCGCCGGAGGAAAAAAAAGCAGTGCAGGCATTTGTGGGCTGGACTCCCGAGACTCATTTGCACCATGTGCCCGCTGATTTTGCCGAACGGCAAACGCGCCTGCTCAATTGCGCGGCGTGCCACGGGCAAGTCGAAGGCTTTCCGCCCCTGGAAATTCTCGGAGGCAAATTGAAGCCGGAATGGTCCGCCAAATTTATCGCGGGAGAAATTGCGTATAAGCCACGCGGAGTTAAGCATCCGAACGGCGGGCATTGGCTGGAGATGCGCATGCCCAGCTTTAAATCCCGCGCCGCCTGGCTCGCCGAAGGTCTGGCCGCGCAGCATGGTTACCCAACGAATACACCGGCCGAACTGCCTGTGAATTTGGAGATGGCGAAGCTGGGACAAAAGCTCGTCGGCAAAGATGGCGGGCTTTCCTGCATCTCGTGCCATGCCGTTGGCTCGCTGGAGCCGACGGAGGTGTTCGAGAGCGAAGGAATAAACCTGGCCCGCAGCGCGGAGCGGCTCTTGCCCGAGTATTACCGGCGCTGGACACATAATCCGCAATCGATTGATCCTCAAACGAAAATGCCGATGTATTTTGACGAGGAGAGGAGTTCGCTGCCAGACGTTCTCGAAGGCGACGCGGACCGACAAATCCAAGCCATCTGGGAGTATTTGCGGCTCGGGAGCAAAATGCCTTTGCCAAGCACAGCCCCACAATAACGACCATTTAGACTCAATAGACCGGCAAAGCCACGCGTCCAAAACGATGATGATGAAATTACGATCAACTTTTTTGTGGGTTTTATTATTCGCCTCCCTTTCGTGGGTGGCACAGGCGCAGCAATGGACCGTGCTCTTTGACGGAAAACTCACCGGCCAGTTGCGCGGCTATAACATGAAAGGGTTTCCCTCGAACAATTGGGTCGTAGATGGGGACACGCTTAAGACCATTCCCGGGCAGGGA
>DASWRJ010000374.1:0-6075 GCA_036403255.1 Verrucomicrobiia bacterium | reverse complement strand
TCTGAGCGCGCCGACTGAAAGCCATGGAATGGAGATCTCGTGGGCTTCAATCGTGAAGAAAATGATAAGACTAACCAGGAAGGCAATGACGATCGCGGCGATGGAGAGCTGGGCACTGAATTTGCCATCGCGCTGTGTGAATAGCGCGATGATGACGGCAGCCAGCAGCGGCATAAGCAGGATGGCCCACGCAATGTTTTCCGAGTTCATTTATTTCCAGACCAAATTGATCCCATGACTGCGCCCAAACGGCTAAAGCTTCAAGCTCGTAATATCTTCGACATGCGCCGATTGGCGCTTGCGATAAAGGGCCACAATTAGCGCCAGACCCACGGACACTTCCGCTGCGGCCACAGTGATAATAAAAAAGACCATGACCTGACCGTTTAGATCATTTTGAAAGCGCGAAAATGCCACCAGAGCGAGGTTGGCTGCGTTTAGCATCAGCTCGAGTGACATATAGATAATGAGCAAATTGCGGCGCATGATAACACCGAAGAGACCGAGACAAAACAGGAGCAGGCTGACTATTAGGTAATGTTCGAGCGCCACGCGCATGCTATTTGAGCTCCTTCTTGCTCAGCAAAATCACACCAATCATGGCGACGAGGAGGAGAACCGAGACAATTTCAAAGGGCAGCAGGTACTGAGTGAACAGGAGTTGACCGAGAGGCTTTGTGCCGCCTGCAATTGTGGCAATAGGAGTTTGCGGATTAAATTTCGTGCCAATAAAGGCCCGGCCCGAGATGGCGAGAATGGCCAGGACCGCAATCAGACCGGTTGCTACACTAAAGGAACGAAATTTGCGGCGTTCTTCTTCCTTTAAATCCAGGAGCATGATTACGAAAAGGAAGAGGACCATCACAGCTCCGGCATAGACCAGCACCTGAACAGCAGCGAGGAAAAAGGCCTCCAGGAGCACGAAGAGCCCGGCGAGAAATGCAATAGTGAGCACTAGGAACATGGCGCTCGTGACCGGATTCCGGCTGAATGGGTTTGCCACCACCAGAAAACCAGACACCAGGGCCAGGGCTGCAAAAATATAAAACAGGATTTCCTGCATGTGCATTTAGTTTTTCCCTGCCAGTTAAGGCTTCACACCCTGCTCCAAAGCTTCCTCAGCTTTATGTTCCCATTTGCGGATTTTATCTTCGTGAATACCGCCCAGGGCAAGCAGCTTTTCCTTATTATAGATCATCTCTTTTCGGCTTAGGCCTGTCAGTGAATAGTCTTTCATCAGGAAGATGGCTTCCTCTGGGCAAACCTCCTGGCAATAGCCGCAGAAGATACAACGGAGCATGTCTATCTCAAATTCCTGTGGAGCTTTCTCGACATTGCCGACTTCAGGCGCGCCACCCGAACCCGGTGGTGTAATCCGAATCGCCTTTGGGGGGCATACAAACTCGCAAAGCTGGCAGGAGACGCACTTCGTCCGGCCTTCGGGATTTTTTACCAAATACGGAGCGCCTCGATAACCCGGAGGAACAGTCCACTTCTGCTCCGGGTACTGCATGGTGATTTTTTTGCGAAAGAAATGACCAATGGTCACCTTAAAACCACCCAGAATAGCTGGAAGGTAAAGGCGTTCCCAGAACGTGAGTTTGTCGCGTTTAATGATCATGATCTAAACCACAGTACAATGGCCGTTCCCACGATGTTTGCCAGCGCCAGCGGGATGAAGCGCCGCCAACCAAGATCCATAAGCTGATCGTAGCGGAATCGCGGAAACATCCAGCGCACCCAAATAAAAATGAGCATGAAAAAGATCATCTTCAGGATGAATATCAGGATATGCAGCACACCCATTCCAATCGATTTTGGGTCGTTGCTTAGCCCGGGTAACGTCCAGCCGCCCAGGAAAAGAGTCACCATCATGGCGGAAGCGGCGATCATGTTGGCGTATTCTCCGAGAAAGAAGAGCGCAAACTTCATGGAGCTGTATTCGGTGTGATAACCACCCACCAATTCAGTCTCTGATTCCGGCAGGTCAAAGGGCAAACGATTTGTTTCAGCGAAGGCCGCCACAAGGAAAATGAAAAATGAAATCGGCGCGTACAGAATAAGCCATCCATGCTGGGACTGATAAACAATGACGCTGCTCAGGTTCAAATCGCCAACAATCAGGAAAATTGGGACTACAGACATGCCCATGGCAATTTCATAGGAGATCATCTGCGCGCTGGAACGAATCCCGCCCAGGAACGGATACTTTGAATTGGACGCGTAGCCAGCGAGGACGATCCCGTACACGCCGAGCGAAGCGATTCCGAACGTGTAGAGAATTCCAACGTTTAAATCCGCAATGACCATTTTTTGGGACCCGAGACTGGAGCCAAACGGTATAACAGCAATCGTAAGCAGCGCGGGGACCATCGCTATGGCCGGGGCCAGCCAAAAGTACACCTTGCGGACGTTGTTGGGTGTATAATCCTCTTTGAGAATAAATTTTAGGCCGTCAGCTATCGGTTGAAAGATCCCGATTCGCACCAGGAGAGGACCAACGATTGGGACCGCCATTACCCATGGCGGTGATGTGCGGTTAGGCCCCACGCGATCCTGGATGTATGCCGAGATCTTGCGCTCAAGCAAAACGGCGTACGCCACCATCGGCAAGATTGCGAGGAAAACCACGCAAAGAATTTTGATTAAGCTGTATAGTATGAACGGACCCATGGTGCTTAAATTGGAACGGATGCTCCTGTATCGCCCAGCGCAGCCCAGCTCAATCCGTTAAAGGCCTGGACCTCACGCGCCATTTGGTTAAATAAACCTTCAATCGTGGCAATGCCGTTTTGGCCACTCACGCTAAACACAAGCTCGTGCAGAAATTCCCATTCCGGCCGCGCCGAGCCGCGGGGCTCAACTGCTTTCAGAAACTTTTGCACACGTCCCTTGATGTTCGTAAAGCTGCCCCGCTTCTCCGCATGAGCGCAGCCGGGCAAGAGAAAATGGGACTGCTCGGTAGTGGCATTGGGCAGGATATCGCTCACGATTAATGTCTCGAGCTTGCCCAGCAAATCGATGCCGATGCCGTGCTTCGTCACATCTTCTCCAAAGACAATCAGATGCTTAATAGTTCCCTTGCGAATGCCCTCCGCGATTTTGGGAAGATTTGAGCCCATGGGATTGCCGGCAATTCCAATTAAGCGGGAACCAACCGAATTAGGATTGCGATCTGGATTGAGCAATATTTTATCACCTTCACCCGCACGTGGAACTGAGTCCGTGATAGCGCCGAACTTCGCGGCGATTTTGCTGAGCAGATAAAGCTCTTCATTGGTCTGGCGAGCGGAAATGACCAAAGCCAATGAACCAGTCGAGCATTTGGCGAGGGCCTGTGAAACCTCCTGCAAGACCAAGGGCCATGTGCTTGCCCCGGACTTGCGACTCTTAACTTCGCGCAAACGATCCGGACGCTGAATCCATTTATAATTCAGACGGCCGTAATCGCACATCCAGCAGGAATTCACCGCGTCGTTTTCGCGCGGCTCATAGCGCAGAATTTTGTCCTCGCGTGAACCGATCACAATATTGCAGCCCGTTCCGCAACTGGTGCAGATGCTCTTGCTTTCCTTTAAAAACCAGACGCGCATTTGGAAACGAAAATCCTTCGAGGTCAACGCACCTACCGGACAAATATCTACTGTGTTTAAGGTGTAATTGTTGTCAAAGGGGCGACCTGGAAAAGCCGTGAGACTGTTATAGCTGCCACGGCTCACAATCCCGAGGGCGTCGTCGCCGACGATATCGCGAGTGAAACGAATGCAACGCGTGCACAGAACACAACGTTCGTCGTCAAGCAAAATGCGTGGGCCAAGGTCCACGCGCTTGGGCTTATGCACCTTGGGCTCGACAAAGCGGCTTTGGGCTTGCCCGTATTCCACTGAATACTCTTGCAGCTTGCATTCCCCGGCCTGATCGCAAATCGGGCAATCGAGCGGATGATTGATGAGAAGAAATTCCAGCACACCTTCGCGCATCTGCTTCACGCCCGGTGTATTTGTGTAAATTTCCATGTTTGGAGAAACTGGCGTGGCGCAAGCGATCGCCGGGCGAGGAGACTTGGCGATTTTGGGCGAGCCATCCGCATTGATAAGAGGTTTGCGATCCGGACCAATGGCCGGGGTACCAAATTCGACCAGGCACATGCGGCAATTGCCAGCGACCGGCAGCTTGGGATGGTAACAATAATGCGGAACATCGATCTTCGCGAGCGCACAGGCCTGAATCATCGTGGTCGGGACCGGCTTGCCAGTAATCGGATCTGGCATGGTCTTGGGCACCTGCATGGCTTTTCCGTCCACCTTGACCGCGATTGTCTCAACGGTCGGTTGGGGCGGAGATGCGGCTTTAGGTTCAGTTGTCGAGGCGTTCGACATATAAATCCAATGATTGTTTAGCTGGAGATTGCGGCTCCCGGGCTGCGCGGCGTTCCTCATCCGCTTTACCTTTGGCAATGAATTCGTCTTTGAATTTGCCGACAAAGCTTTGCACTGGCCAGGAGCAAGCCTCGCCGAACGCGCAGATGGTCCGGCCACCAGGAATATTATCGGCGATGCGAAGCAAGTAATCGGCGTCGATAGTGCGACCTTCACCATGCGTGAGTCGATGGAGCGCCTTGGCCATCCAAAGTGATCCTTCACGGCAGGGCGTGCATTGCCCGCAACTTTCGTGCGCGTAAAAGTCAGAAAGATTCGCAAGCGCTTCCACGATGTCCACCGAATCATCCATCACGATAATGGCGCCCGAGCCTGACATGGAACCTGCCGCCATAAGCGAATCAAAGTCATAAGGCAAATCGAGCATATCGACCTCTTGCTCGATATCTTTGCCCTCGGGACCCTTGCGCTTCAGTTTGAATTTTTCGCCGGCCTTAAAGACTTTGGCTGAACTGCCACCCGGGATGATAGCTTTCAATTTTCGGCCATCCCGCAAACCGCCGCCGAAATTTTCGTGGAAAATCAATTCGCCAATTGTCGCTTTGCCGACCTCGATTTCGTAGTAGCCAGGTTTCTTAACGTGGCCGCTTAAACTCACGATCCGAGTGCCGGTGTTGTTCGGCATGCCGAGTTTGGCATATTCGGACGCGCCCATCTGCACAATGTGCTTCACTGCGGCAAGCGTCTCGACATTGTTCACAATGGTCGGACACATGTAGAGGCCAAGAATAGCTGGAAAATATGGCGGCTTGATGCGTGGATAAGCCCGTTTGCCTTCGAGCGATTCGATTAGTCCGGTTTCTTCACCGCAAATGTATGCGCCAGCGCCACGGTGAATGTAGATCTCAAGATCAAAGCCGCTGCCCAGAATGTTTTTTCCCAGGAAACCTTTTTGGCGCGCCTCGGCGAGGGCCCGATTGAGAATGCGCGCACCTTCGGGCATTTCGCCGCGAATGTAAATGTAGGCGAGCCGCACATCATTTGCGTAGCAGGAAATAATCATCCCCTCGATCATCTGATGCGGGTCTTTGTGGATGATTTGACGATCTTTGAATGTTCCCGGCTCGGACTCATCAGCGTTGCAGATGAGATAAATCGGTTTGCCACTTTTTCGGTCCACGAAAGACCACTTCAAGCCGGTGGAGAAGCCGGCGCCGCCGCGACCGCGCAGCCCGGAACCTTTTACTTCTTCCCGAAGCTGTTCGGGTCCAGTCAGTTTCTTGCCGTCGGGCAGTTCCCTGGTCTGCAATGCGAAAGCTTTTTTCAACGCTTCATAGCCGCCATGGCGTAAATAGCAGTCCATGTCGGGCGTGTAACCCGGCTGATCGACGTATTTTAAGATTAATTTAAACTCTTGCGGCATAGCAACAGCTTGACTCCAGCGGTAAAGATTCTAACTTGGCTACCACACCGCATTGCCCGATGGTGTAACGGTAGCACAGCAGACTCTGAATCTGTTTGTCATGGTTCAAATCCATGTCGGGCAGCCATTTCATTCTTATTCCATATTCTTTAAACGCAGCGTTTCATTGATATAATGAATATGTGCGGCATCCTTGGGTCTCATAAGGAAGGCTTTGCTTTTGCGGATTGATTCGAGGGCATAACTGGGATTTCGCATCCGTGAAACTTCATA
>DASWRJ010000373.1:0-4124 GCA_036403255.1 Verrucomicrobiia bacterium | reverse complement strand
GCGGCGGCGGGGAGGGAATGAAAGTTTCATCGTTCCAATCTTTTTATCGCTCGGGAGTTTGCCTGGTTGCGCGGGCCATGCTTTGTTCGAAAGCAGCACGCTTTTCAGCCCGATAAGCAGGCGTGAAGTTTTTAGAAGAGGCCGGCCTCGAAGATTGCGAACTGGGTTTCGGAATCCCTTTGCGACGGCCCATTTTTAAGACTGCGGAGAGTTCTCGGGGACGGCAGGCGGCTATTTTTTAGAGCCCCGCAAGCGTTTCCGCGTCCCATGCATGTCCGGTTTTCACTTAAAACAGTCTGCACGTTTTAAACGATTTTGCAAGCTATCGCAGTGTTGCCTCGATTAACAAACTTTGATAGACTCAGTGTGTGACAAAAGATATTCGGGAAAGACTGGCTGCTCAGCCGTTCCTGCCGTTTGCAATCTATACGGCAGATGGGCGCGAGTATGACGTTCCCACCCACGACCACGCCCATGTTTCTCCGGCTGGCGGGCGCGTAAGCATCTGGACTGATGACGAAACTGAATACATTCTTCCGGCGCTGCTCATCAGCGGATTAAAAGTACGGTCCAATGGCCAGGGGACAGCTTAGCTCCCCTTGCCTTAAACCACCTCCATCGGGCATTTTGGAATGGATTCAATAAACGATTTGCCGTAGCGCTTGGTTAATACGCGATTGTCGAGGATAACGACTATGCCGGTATCGGACTTGGTGCGGATGAGGCGGCCGACGCCCTGGCGAAATTTCAAAATGGCTTCAGGGAGGGAGAATTCAGTAAACGAATTACCACCGCGAGCTTCAATGGCCTCGATGCGCGCCTCGATGAGCGGATGATCCGGCACCGCGAAAGGAAGGCGCGTAATAATGACATTCGAAAGCGCCTCGCCAGGCACATCGACCCCCTGCCAGAAACTGTCCGTGCCAAAGAGGACTGAATCGACGTCGGCTTTGAATTTTTCCAGCATGAGCGAACGGGGCGTGCCTGTGCCCTGGACGAAGCAGGCGAGGCCCAACTCATTGAAAAACGGCTCCATGCGTTCGCCGACTTCGCGCATTAATTTAAAATTGGTAAACAGGACAAACGCTTTGCCGTGAGTATGCCGCACGAAATGCTCGATCCAATGCTGGAGTGACTCGCGATAATTGGCCTCGCGGGGATCGGGCATTTTATTGACGACGTAGAGCTTCATCTGCCGCTCGTAATCAAACGGAGAACCAACCGGCAGGAGACGGGCCCTTTCCGCGCCGACACGTTTGGCGAAATATTCCATGCCGGTTGCGCCTTTCGCGGGCCGCTTTTGAGCCTGGACCAAGTGGCTCTGGCTGGTGGAAAGCGTGGCGCTGGTCATGATCACGGACGTCTCGCTGCCAAAAAGGCGGGCGCGCAGGAATTCGGCGACATCGATAGGCGCGGCATTGAGAGTGAGGTTACGTTGGGTCTTCCCGGCGCGCTCCACCCAGTACACGTAATCGCCAGCGCTTTGATTGAGGAAGATGGCGACTTCTTCTTTGAGTTCGGCGAGGCGGCGATTGGACTCGAGGAGTTCCTCGCCGGTTTCCTTATCCTCGCTGGTTTTGATCAATTCACTAATGGCTTCGCGGAGGCGCTGGATGGGCAGGGTGAGTTTATCCTGGGCCAATTCCGGGCGGCGGATGCGCAATTCATTCCAGATACGGCCCGCAGCGCCTGTGTAGCCTTTGCTGACGGAGCTATTCTCAGCGGCTTTTTCGGCGAGTCCATCGCATGCGGCCTCGACATCGAAGAAGAAATGTTCGCCTTGTTCAAGCAACTCGGAGACGAGGTCCATGGCTTTGCGCTGGCGCAAGATGCCGAGCAGGCCCTTCTCGGTTTTTGGATTCCAGAGCCGCTGGAGAGTGTAGCGTAATTGAGCGTTCGAGACGCTCACGCCAATGTGCCTGGAGGCCACATGCTCGACAGTGTGCGCTTCGTCGAAAATGACGAAGTCGTTTTTATAAAGAATCCCGCCAGCAGCCTCTTCCTCGTTGACGCCGCCGAGCATGGTGAAGAACAGCGTGTGATTCACGACGAGAACATCGGAGGCGAGGATGCGCTGGCGCGCGCGCTGGAAAAAGCAGACCTGGTTCTCCTTCGCGAAGTCAGATTGGAATCCGCAGAGCTTGGGAGAGCACAAACCGCGCTCGGAACAGACTTGAGCCCAGACTTTTGTGTCCGGTTCAATCTCGAAATCAGAAAGGCTGCCGTCTTTGGTCTTTTGCGCCCACTCATAGATGCGGCGGAGTTCAGCGGTTTCACTCGAGGTAAAGAGCATGCCGGCCTGTTGCATGGCTTTGCGCAAGCGGCGCAGGCAAACGTAATTGGCCCGGCCTTTGAGCATAGTGAACGAGAACTCGACGGGCATGATCTTCTTGAGCATGGGCAGGTCTTTTTCAATGAGCTGCTCCTGCAGGTTGATGGTGTGCGTGCTGACAACGGCTTTTTTCTTGTTCTGGACCGCAAAAAGTATGGCTGGGATAAGATAAGCCAAGCTTTTGCCAACCCCGGTGCCCGCTTCGACAGCGAGATGTTCTCCGCGTTCGAGCGCATGCGCGACGGCAACCGCCATTTCCTGCTGCTGGGGGCGATACTCAAAGTTTTTGGAGCGGGAAAGAATGCCCGAAGGTGAAAAAATAGTTTCGACCTGCGGCACGAGCGTGCTGGGCGGCGGGCCAGCCTCAGTATCTATGGCACGAATCATTCGGCCTATTTTAGCAGGTTCATAGGAAAGGCCAAATTGTGAATTGCGGAAAGTGAACGGCACGCCAATTGGGAAGGAAATCGAAAATGGACCAGGCAGCGCCAAGCAGGCTGCGCAGCGTCCAATTTTTGGCTTGCGTGTGGAGTAGAGAAGTTTGAGCTTGGGACGGCCAATGACCTTTTTACCGGTAGTCGAACGTGAATTGCGGATTCGTTCGCGACGGCGCTTTACTTACTGGGCACGATGGATTGGGGCCGGCTTGGCACTTCTGCTAACCACCCCAGTGCTACTGACGCCTGAACCGGGTATGCCGTCAGGGACGACAATGGGTCAGATGCTTTTCAGATCACTCGCGGTTCTGCTATTTGGGTTTGCGACAGTTTTTGGTGCTTCGATCACTGCTGATGCGATCAGCCAGGAGAAGAGGGAAGGTTCACTGGGCCTGTTATTCCTAACAGATTTGACGGGGAACGATATTATCCTAGGGAAGCTGGCGGGCCTCGGGATGGTAGCCTTTTACACGCTGGTCGCCATTATCCCAGTATTCGCACTGTCGCTGCTGGCGGGCGGTGTAACTGGCGCTGAGTTTTTCCGGGCAAGTCTCTGCGTGCTAAATGCAATGTTTTTTTCCAGTGTGATCGGCCTTTGGATTTCGAGTCGCCATGAGGATGCCCAAAAGGCTCTATTCACGGCAACGACTTGGCTGCTGGGCTTGATGGCTCTCTTGCCGCTGGCGGATTGGCTTTTATCGTTTGTTTACTCCGGGAACACTTACCTTAAGCTGCTCAGTCCTGCGTATAGCCTCTACCTGGCATTTGATATTTTTTATAAAACCGCACCGATGGAGTTTTGGATCGGGATCGCGTTGAATTTCTTAGGGCCGATATTGCTGCTTCTCTGGACTGGCATTCGACTGCAGAAAAACTGGCAGCAAAGCGATCACAAGCAAAAACGGGGCGCTAACCAATTTCTGGAGAGTGCCGAATGCAAGGCCCGGCGAAACCGCAGGCTGGATCTGAATCCAATATTCTGGCTGGCAAATCGAGGACAAAGGCAAAAATGGCTTATTCGGGGGTTAGCAGGAGGGATATCGGTCGTGATTTTCTTAACCTACGCGATGAATATGGCTCTGATGCGCTCAACAAGAATGGGCGTGCTCATTAATTTCTTTTCACTGGCCTCATTGATTTTAGTGATGATGTTCGATTTCCTGGTTGGCTATTTTGCCGCTCGAGTAATATGTGAAGCGAAGCAAAGTGGGGCACTCGAATTATGGCTGACTACACCATTGGGAAGCAAAGGTGTAACCCATGGACAATGGCTGTCTCTGAAAGAGCTTTTTTTGGGGCCGGCAATTTTCATGTGCACAGCAGAAATCGGCGGGATGATTCTTTTTTATTCGCTC
>DASWRJ010000372.1:0-1657 GCA_036403255.1 Verrucomicrobiia bacterium | reverse complement strand
CTGTTTGCACGATTGACACAACCCTCTCGTGCTTCAAATAGTCTTAACCGTGCGGATTTACGATTTGGTCATGACCCACAAGCTCGATTCGGATGATTTTTTCATTCATCGCATTCAGCAGCATTGCGCCGAGGCACGGCTGAATTTTTTCCTGATCGAGCCGAGTTGGGTGGATCAATTCTTCGAAGCGGTCAAAACTCGCAAAATTTGGTCACGCGTGCTGCTGAACATGCACAGCGAGCATCATTTGCCGGACGATATTTACCACAAATTGGTCAAACTCGTCGCCGAGCAAAAAACGTATGTCATCGATCCTCCGGACAAAGCACTGGCTGCTTTCGACAAAGCGCGCCTGCACCCGCAACTTATTGCCGCAGGGATCCATGTCCCTTACACTGTCATTGTCCCGGTCGAGCAATCCAATACCTTTGTACTGACTGAAGAACAAAAACTCGCGCTGGGCACCCCGTTTGTGATTAAGCCCTCGATGGGCTATGGGCGCAAAGGACTGGTAATGGATGCGACCTCTGAGAAAGACATCGCCCGGTCCATTACGGCGTGGCCTGATCCGAACTATCTGCTGCAAAAGCGGATCATCCCGCGCGACCTGAACGGATTCCCGTCCTATTTCCGCGTTTATTATGTCTTTGGCCAGGTCTGGTTCGCCTGGTGGAACTGCTACAAAGATAATTATCGCCTGGTCACGCCCCAGGACGCCCAGGAACACAACCTCAAGCCGCTCGAAGAAATCATTCGCCGCATCGCGGCCCTGACGGGCATGAATTTCTTCTCCAGCGAGATCGCCCAAACCGACGCTGGCGCTTTCGTGGTTATTGATTATATGAATGACCAGTGCCACATGCTCAGCCAATCGGCCAATTCACAAATGGGCGTGCCGGACGAGATTGTGGCTGGCATAGCGCGGCAACTTGTGGAGGCATCGCGCAAAATCTGCAAAGCCCACCCATGATCCTTCGCGCTGGCCCATACGAGTTTGCCTTTCCCTGCAAAACACTCCTTATGGGCGTGCTCAACGTAACTCCCGATTCCTTTTTTGCAGCCAGCCGTGCCTTTAGCACCGAATCTGCTGTGCATCATGCCTTGCAGCTCGCTGAACAAGGTGCGGATATTCTGGACGTTGGCGGTGAATCCACCCGGCCAAACGCCACTCCCGTGCCCGAATCCGAAGAACTTCGCCGCGTCCTGCCGGTGATCGAGAAACTGACTTCCATCTGCAAATTGCCGATTTCGATCGATACGACCAAGCTGAATGTCGCCAAAGCCGCACTTTCGGCCGGTGCAAGCATGGTCAACGACATTGCCGCTCATCGCCAGGAACCGGAGCTGTGGGAGACCGTCGCCGCCGCCGGCGCGGCTTACGTGTGCATGCATGCACAAGGGACACCCCAGACGATGCAGAAGAACCCGCAATACGACAACGTGGTCGCCGAAGTGAACGAATTCTTCGATGAGCGCCTGCAAACGCTGGCGCGTCATGGCATCCCGCCCGAGCGCGTTGTGCTTGATCCCGGAATCGGCTTCGCCAAATCAATTTCTCATAATTTGCAGTTGCTCCATTCGCTGAACAGTTTTACAAAATGGAGATGCCCGTTGCTCCTGGGGGTTTCGCGGAAGTCCTTTTTAGATAAAACGTCAG
>DASWRJ010000371.1:0-8453 GCA_036403255.1 Verrucomicrobiia bacterium | reverse complement strand
CCACCGCTGGCTTCAGTGAGGATGTAGCAGGGTTTACTGATTACCCGGGTGGACATCCGGAAGGCTTTCCCGACTCACACAAAATGCATTACCGTGCTGTTTATGAGCATATTGCCAGTGGCCGCAAGACGCCTGTCCTTTTCGCGACGGCAGAGGACGGACATTACGAGGTGAAATTGTGTGAAGGGATTTTGAAAAGCAGTCGCGATCGAGAGTGGAGGAACGTGTGAGTAATTTCGTAATTCTTGCACGCATTAAACTTCTTGTGATAAAATATGCGTGTGAAAAGCGTACCTCTGATTCAGGCCCCGGCGCAGCTCAGCCAACTCTTCGACGAGGCGCAAGCGGGATCACCTGTGCTATTGGTTCGAGGCGATCAGCTAGTTAAGCTTGAAAGAGTGGAGCCTCCTGTTTTTGGTGGAAGTAGCACAGTGCTGGAGAACATGCTTCTGGATGCTGTCCGTGGTCCGCACGCCGATTGGACACCTCAGGATTTGGAAGACATCGCACGCCGAGTCCGGGAAAAGATTTCGCCATGAGCCTGCGAGTGCAGAGGTCCGTTTGGTTTTTAGCGGACCTGGAGCATTACGCAGACTGGTACTACCGTGAAGCAAATTGGGAGTTGGCTGAACGCTATCTCTCTTCCGTTACTACAACTCTGGCTAAACTTGCGGACATACCCACGCTGGGCCACCCGGCTAAATTTCAGATGCCCGAACTTGCCGATTTCTACTGCGTTACTGCAGTTAAGTCATTTCAAAAGCATCTCATCTTTTACCGCTTTGATTCTGTGAGCATTTATGCTGAACGAGCCGTCCATGGGTCGCGAGATCTGGAAGTACAGTTGAAAAGCCGTCCAGAATGATTTTCCCTCTTTTTAGAAGCAATATTCAAGAATTGTATTTCAAGCCAATCCTCACTAAAACCTTCTTCAAAATTAAATGAAACTCGGCCTGGTCTCCGCCATCTTTCCCGAACTCCCGCTCGAGCAGGTGCTCGCCTACGCGCGCGAGGAAGCTTTTGAATGCATCGAGGTCATGTGTTGGCCGGTAGGCAAGGCCGATCGCAAGTACGCCGGTGTCACACATATTGACGTGGCTGGCTTCTCCCAGTCCCGTGCGGACGACCTCAATGCCCTCTCCGCCAAATACGGCGTCGCGTTTTCCGGCTTGGGCTATTATCCAAATCCGCTCGATCCCGATCTCGCTGTTGCAAAAGGATGTGTCGAGCACATCAAAAAAGTCATTCTCGCCGCCGAAAAGCTTGGTCTCAAAAACATCAATACTTTCGCCGGTCGGGACTGGAGCAAGAGCGTCGAGGACAATTGGCCACGCTTTTTGAAAACGTGGCGGCCACTGGTCTCATTTGCAGAGGACCATGATATCCGCATCGGCATTGAGAATTGTCCCATGCTTTACACTGCGGATGAATGGCCCGGCGGAAAAAATCTCGCGACTACTCCGACCATTTGGCGGCGCATGTTTGCGGACATTCCGTCCAGAAACTTTGGGTTGAACTATGATCCTTCACATTTTGTGCTTCAACAAATGGATCCAGCCAGCCCGATTCGTGAATTTCAAAACCGCATTTTTCATGTTCACGCCAAAGACTTGAAAATCCATCCGGCGCGGCTGAACCAGGTCGGCATTTTCACATTGCCGGTGGAATGGTGCGAACCGCGCATCCCTGGCTACGGCGAGATGAATTGGAACAGATTCATGAGCGCCCTGATGGAAGCTCATTTTCGCGGGCCGGTTTGCATTGAAGTTGAGGATGAAACCTTTGGCAATGCCATTGACGATCGCAAAGCCGCCGCGCGCGTCGCCGCCAACGTCTTGCGCCCGTTCTTTCCGAAGTTATGAAATATACCTACGAGCAATTGGCAAGAATGATCGATCATTCGCTTTTGCAGCCAACCATGACCGATCGCGAATTGGATGAAGGCTGCCAATTGGCTGCCAAATATCAGGTCGCTTCAGTGTGTATCAAGCCATACGCGGTCGCGCGAGCGGCAGAATTGCTCAAGGGGACAAACGTGCTGGTCGGCGCTGTGATAGGATTTCCGCACGGAAACGGCGCCACTGAACCCAAGCGCTATGAGACCCAGCTTGCTTGTGCAGATGGCGCGGTGGAGATCGATATGGTCATAAATGTGGGCAAAGCGCTCAGTGGCGATTGGAGCTTTGTGGAACACGACATCGAGTCTGTATGCAAGGAGGCGCATACGCATGGCGCAAAGGTTAAAGTCATTTTTGAGAATGATTATTTGACCAAAGGCGGGGCCGGACTGAGTAGCGACGATATTAAACGCAAGCTATGCCAGATTTCTGAGCGCGCGGGGGCGGATTGGATTAAGACTTCGACCGGTTATGGATTCGTGAAGCAATCTGACGGCAGCTACAATTATAAGGGTGCTACGGAAGCGGATTTGGCGCTCATGCGCGCTAGTGTTTCGGCGAACGTGCAGGTCAAAGCAGCTGGCGGGGTGCGCGATTTGGATGGATTAATCAAAGTGCGAGACTTGGGTTGTACCCGGTGCGGGGCAAGTGCCACAGCCGCCATTTTGGACGAATATCGGAGGCGCGAAGCCGCTGAGCATGCTGGCCAAGCACTGCGAACCACCAGTGCGTCCATTGGCCAGGGCGGTTACTAAGCGTTATTTTCAAACCACAATTACCAGGGCAATTAGAGGAGAGCATCACGAATGACTGCTGGAATCCTTGGAGGGCCCTGATTAGACTGGCGCGAACACTATGAATCTTAAGCCGAGTTTGCTCGTTTCCATTTACCTGGTTGCAGGCGCATTATTGTTGCCTGCCGCCCCAGCCACGCCCATGTTCGATGGCACCACGCTCACCGGCTGGGAAGGCGATCTCAAATGGTGGCGCGTGCAGGATGGAGCAATTGTAGGCGGTTCACTCCAAAAGCAGGTACCCGTAAACATGTTTTTGGCGACCACCCGCGATTACACGAATTTTATTTTTAAAGCGAAGTTCCGGCTGATTGGCACAAATGGCTTCATCAATTCCGGCGTGCAAATGCGCTCCCAGCGTGTGCCCCGCAGCACTGAAATGAGTGGTTACCAATGCGATCTGGGTGATCCAAGCTGGTGGGCGAGCATTTATGATGAGTCCCGGCGCAACAAATTGATGGCGCAATCGGATATGGCAGCCATCAATAAGGTGCTGAAACGCCAGGATTGGAACACATACGAAATCCGTGCCGAGGGCCGCCGGATTCGCACCTATATCAATGGCGTTCTCGGCGTCGATTACACCGAGCAGGACACCAAAATCCCTCAATCGGGAAAATTCGGATTTCAGATTCATGGCGGAGGGGCAGTGGAAGCATGGTTCAAAGACATTTCAATCGAGGAACTCCCTGTCACAAAGGAATCGCCGCTCACACCCAAAGAAGAATTGAAGACGTTTATTGTG
Source organism: Verrucomicrobiia bacterium (assembly GCA_036403255.1). Taxonomy (GTDB): domain Bacteria; phylum Verrucomicrobiota; class Verrucomicrobiia; order Limisphaerales; family JAQGOV01; genus JAQGOV01. The sequence continues at coordinate 5,016 of DASWRJ010000371.1, read as the reverse complement.
CCGCCCGGATTTGCCGTCGATCTGGTGGCCAGTGAACCCGACTTGCCGAAGCCGATCACCGTCACCTGGGATGACTCAGGCCGGATGTGGACCATGACAGCGCTGGAATATCCGGTCGATGGAAATGAAAATGCAGCCAAGGCCGAGGCTTTGTACAGGAATGGTGGCCGCGACAAAGTGCTGGTGTTTGATCCTGTCTCGGGCACCCCTGCACCGGGTGAAACGCTGGCGGGGAAACCTCACGTATTTGCGGATGGGCAGGCCATTCCACTCGGCTTGCTTCCATACAAAGATGGCGCGTTTGTGCATCACGGGACAGAAGTGCTTTTTCTGCGTGATACAGACGGAGATGGGAAAGCGGACAAGAGCGAAGTCATTCTGAGCGGGTTTGGTATTCAGGATTCGCACCTGATGCCGCATCAGTTTACTTATGCTCCTGGTGGCTGGATTTATTTGGCGCAGGGAGCTTTTAATTATTCCAAAATTCGCACCAAAGATGATGTGGTAGTGCGCTTTGATCAAACGAAGCTGGCGCGCTTTCGCCCAGACGGATCGGCTTTCGAGATTCTCACTCATGGACCGTGCAATATTTGGGGGCTGGTTATTACCCGCTTCGGCGAGACATGGGTTCAGGAGGCAAATGATTACGGCTATCCTACCATGCCGTTCGAGCCCGGGGCGAATTATCCTGGTTGTGGCGATACAAAGTTTAAACCGTACGCTCCTATGCAGCCGAGCATCGCGGAATTCCGGATGGGTGGCACAGGGTTGAGCGGGTTGGCCCTGAGCGAAGATACACAGGGCTTTCCCGCGCCGTGGCGGGACATCATGTTTGTCGCTAATCCCATCACACGCCAGGTGCAGGCGATCAAAATCTATCGTGAGCGAGGCGGTTATCGTTTGGAATTATTGCCGGACTTCATGACGACCTCTGACGAATGGTTCCGGCCCGTATCAATTCATTTCGGGCCAGACGCCTGCCTTTATGTGGTCGATTGGTACAATAAAATAATCTCGCATAACGAAGTGCCGCGAAATCATCCCGATCGCGATAAGACGCGCGGGCGCGTTTGGCGTATCAGGCCAGAGGGCCTGCCGATTCGCACAATTCCTAATATTGCGAAGGCGAGTAATTCCGATCTCCTGAAGCATTTAGTCAGTGGAAATAAATGGGAATGGAATGCCGCGCTCCACCAGATTGCTCAACGCTCAGCGCGGGAGCTGGCGGGTAAACTCGCCGCAATTGCTGAATCCGGCCATTCAACGGTGCCAACTCAGGCGGAACCTGAAGCGCTGCAGATTCGGGCCCTCTGGGCACTCGAAAGCGTGCGTGGAGTGGAAAAGTCTTTGCTCAGCCAATTGATTCAGAACCTAAACCCATTTGTCCGTCGCGAAGCCGTTCGTGTTTCTGGCACCCAATTGCCACGTGAAGAAGCCGTGGCGCTTGTCGCTCCTCTAGCCGAGGATCAAAATCACTACGTGCGGAGCGAAGTCATACGCGTCGCCGGAGGGCAGGATGCTCCCTGGAAGCATCTCATCATATCGGGCGCTGAGAAACGTCCTGATCCACCTCTGAGCGGCCGCGCCCTGGAACTGCTCGTGGCCATGGCCAAACCTCCACTGCCCAATCCAACTAAGGCCGGCCCGGGTTACGATCGCGAGTTCGAGCGCAGCCTTATTCGAGCTGCACTCGAACGCCATCCCGAAGAATTGGCCCGGTTCCTTGATTCACCCGCAGCCGAAAAACTTCCAGGCGAGAACATGCAGTTCGCCTCGCTCGCTTTACCGCCTTCGGATGCTGCGCGACGCCTTGCAAAGGCTTTTCACCAAACGCCTCGAATCCCGAGTGATGAAGAACTCGCGATTCTCCTGCAAAATCCGGCATTGCCCGGCGTGAGCGATGCCGTAGTCGATTTGTGTGGGCGCGAGGCTTTTGCAAACGCGATTGCCAAGGCCAGCACACGCATTCGTACCCGTCTGAACTCCGATCAGGTCGAGCCGCTGCTTCGCCCAGCCGCCGCCATTTTATTGAATGCGAAAAATGGTGAAGACCTGGCCGAAGGACTGAAACTGGCCAGTGGATATAAAATGTGCGCTCTGGAGCCGCAGGTCACGAAGATCATCACCGACTCGAATACTCGTTTGGACACCGCCCTACTGGCCTTGCGAGTATTGCGCAACTGCCAGGCTGGCTCTGCCGATTTGTTATTTAAACTCTCGACCGACGATTCGTTGCCGGGCCCGCTTCGCAGTGAGGCGATGACAACCCTGGCGGCCAGCCGTGAACCTGACGCCCAGACGAAACTTTTCGCGCTTTGGCCGCGGCTGCCTGAGTCGCAACGGCGGCCTCTTGTAGAGCAGCTTTCTGGTAATAAAGCTGGCGCTGTAAAACTTCTGGCCGCAGTCGGCACAGGTAACGTCACGGTCGAAGAACTTCCAGTGAGTGCTCTCGAAAAAATGCACACCATTTTAGGTGGCAACTCCGACATGGACGAGCTTTGGAAAAAGATGGCCGCGCGGATGCGCCGTGTGCTGCGGTTCCATGGAACAAAGGCTGATTACATCGATACAAAGGTTCAATTAGCCGGTCCATTCACCGTCGAAGCCTGGGTCCGGCTTGATCCCGATATTTCAAATGTTGATGGCATCCTCGGCTCCGGCCGGCGTGGACCGGACGCCCTCGACATGAATTTCTTTGCGTCGCAATTTCGTGTTTGGGTCGGCGGCGGCCAAAATGACATTGTCACCGCTAAACGCAAAGCGACGCCCGAAACTTGGACGCATTACGCTGTCACTCGCGATCAGAAAGGCGAATTCCGAGTTTATATCAATGGCGAACTGGATGCAGTAAGCAAGGAAAGGAGTGCGGCGACTTACAAAGAGTTGGATATTGCTCGCACCTTGCCCCAGACATCCGGCACGTCCGCCGCGATGACCGAATATCGTATCTGGAACGTGGCGCGAACGCCGTCAGAGATCCTGGCGAATTTCGATCACTGTTTTGCTGGCGAAGAATTGCCGGCCGGCTTGTCCCTTTACTTCCCGGGCAATAGCACAGAGGTAGTTAAAGGTTCTGCCAGGTTGATCGCGGCCAATCAAATCCACGGGCAGGCGCGGATTGAGAACACCCTGGAAGCGCCAAGTCTGCTCACTGGCGCCGAAGCCCACGCGCTGGATGAAAAGTTTGCAAAATTTCGCGTCCTCGCCGAAGCACCGGGCGACCTCGCCAGCGGCCGGCAGCTCTTTACCACGACGTGTTTAGTCTGCCATCAGGCAGGAGGGCAGGGGGCCGGTTTCGCTCCGAATCTGGATGGCTCTTCGTTGCGCGGCACGGATGGATTGTTACGAGCCATTATAACTCCAAGCGCCGCCATGGAGGCGGGCTACCGGAAATTTCGGGTGCAGACGAGCGATGGCGATATTTTCGAGGGCTTTCTCGCGCAGCAGGATGCCAATGGCATAATTTTGCGCCAGCCGAATGCTGAGCCTTTGAAAATTCCCAGTGTGAACATTAAGCGCGCGGGGTACCAAAATGTTTCCATCATGCCGGACGGTTTGCTGGAAGGCCTGCAACCGCGCCAGGTCAGTGATTTGTTTGCTTTTTTGCGGACGCTGAAATGAAAGCTCATTTCGTCACCGAAAAGAATTTGCAGCATGGCGATTTTCCGTGGTGCCATGTGGAGTGGCTGTGCAATCCTGAAACTGTTGGAGCGGATAAGTTGTTGCTCGTCCGGGCCATAATGCCGGCTGGTGAAGCGCACAATTTTCATCGCCATCCTGCGCGCGAAGAAATCATCTACGTGCTGGAGGGCGAAGCAGAGCAATGGGTCGGTGAAGAAAAACGTATTTTAAAACCTGGCGAGATGGCGCATATTCCCATCAATCTCCCGCATGCCACGTTTAACCCGGGAGGCCTTACTCTAAAATTTCTGGCGATTCTTACTCCCGTTGAAGCCGAAGGGGAATTTACGATTGATGTGTTCAATGAGGAGCCATGGCGCAATCTTCGCCCGCCCATCGCTTATCCACGCCAGAAGAGTTAGCAGCCAGGCGGTGGTTAAGGAGCGCCGTCAACCAAAGGCTTTGCGCAACATCGCAATGCTTCTTGGAACGGCTATATTTGGGTCCTGTTTCCCCTCCATCTCCAAGGAGACGTAGCCGGAATAATTCACTTTCTCCAGGATTTTGGCAATGCGCTTGTAATCCAGATCCAGAGTGTACCATTCTCCTCCACCCGGATAGGTTTTCGCCTGCACGAAAACGGTGCGCGGTGCGATTTGTTCGAGCTTACTGTATGGATTCTCCATGTAATTCCCGGTGTCCATCAGTGCACCAAGCCAGGGGGATTGAATTGCCTTTAGGATTCGCTGATGGCCTTCAGGAGTCCGAGTCAGTCCCCAATGATTTTCTACCGCCAGAATAACGCCGCACTCTGCCGCTTTAGGGAGGCACTTCTCGATGCATTCGATGCACCACTTGAAGCCTTCGTCTTCAGTGTGCCCGGGAAGAATCGGTTCTTCCCCGCGCGCTTTCATCAGATCATCGAAGGATGCAATTGTATTCCAGCGACCGGAATTCAACCGAATGCATGGGATCCCCATTTCATAGGCGAGCTCGATGCATTTAAGCGTGTGGTCAATATGGCGCTGGCGTTCCGCAGGATCGGCCTGCACGAAATTCTGGTGAATGGACAAGCAAACCAAGTCGATCCCATTCGAGAACGCATGACGCTTGAGCTTCTGGCAATAAGAGCGGGTAGTGGCGTTTAGCTCCCCTTTCTCAGGTATGTCCATCTGACGGTGTAAAATGTCCAGCCCTTCCACACCGATTTCAGCCGACTTGTCGATCACCGTCTCAATCTCCACTTTTTCAGTTTTGAAATGCCAATAGGAATAAGTTGAGATGCCGAGCTTGATCCGTTTTTTTGGATGTGGTTCGGCAGCTTGCCCAGGAACCTGTGCGAGCACGGCACTGGCGGCTGCGGTGGTGAGAAAAGCCCTGCGAGAGTAACTCATA
>DASWRJ010000370.1:0-4120 GCA_036403255.1 Verrucomicrobiia bacterium | reverse complement strand
CGCAATGCCCGCGAGGCCCGTTCTCTGGCCGGAAAAAGGCTGTCCGCGACGATGGTGAGTTTCGGCTGGAGCAAATCAAGAAAGCCATCCGCCAGCGGCTCGGATTGTGCCGGCAATCCGGAAACAACAATGTCGGCTTTCAATTCCGGATACCGTTGCGCGAGCGCATTCTGCCCCGGCTTCCCGAGGTCTGAAAGCAGCAGCACACTCGCGCCGTGAAACTTCCCGTAAAACACGAGCGTGTTGTCATCAGCCTGCGGGAAATGATCTGTCGCGTCCGGGTGCAGCACTTCCCATGCGCCAATGGGCGTTCCGCGGCGAATGATTTGTTGCAGGCCAGCCTGTTTGGAAAATTTGTCCAGCAATTGCCGGTAAACCGGCGAACGCATTCGCGCCGGTCCGACCACCACATGGCGCACTGCAAATTCGCGCGCAATCAATTCCGCCCCGCCGACATGATGCACATCCCCATGCGTCAGCGCCAAATGAGAAAGCACATTCACACCCTGGGCGCGCAAATACGGCTTCGTGATAAATTGCGCGGCGGATTGTTCGCCGCAATCCACCAGCCAGTCATTGGCCCGGCCGGGCTTGTCCAAAAACTCAGCATGCCCACCGCGCACCGGCAGGATCGTCAGCCGCGTTGCGGACCTTTCGGGCCAATTCAGGACAAACCAACCGCAAGCCAGCAAACCCAATGCCCCGGCCAATGGCCACCTCCAGCGTGGCAATCGAAACCAGCCCGCCATGATCGCCACCAGCGCCAAATAATAAAACACGAACGTAATCGCGCCCGGCGCCTGAATATGAAAGCTGCCGCGGTGCAAATGGGCCGCCTTTTCGCTCAGGTAAATCATCCAGGTCATAAACGCCCAGGCGCTGTGATTGAAAAGCTCGCCGAAAAAAGGCAGCCACGTTCCGCACAGCAAACTAGCCATGTTGCACATCAACGCCAAACTGCTCAACGGCACCACGACCAGATTCGCGCCCAGGCTCACGGGCGTGAAGAGATGGAAGTAATACGCGATCAGCGGCATCGAGCCGAGCCACGCCGCGAAAGACGTAGCAAAGGCACGGGCCACCCAGGTCAGCACCAAGTCCCGCCACCGCTTCCAGCCTGGACGTAATTCCAGCGGCAGGAGAGGATCGGGTTGCATCAAGGCAACCCGCCATTTCTCAATAATGGGCAGGAGCAGACCAAGGCTGAGCACCACTCCAAACGAAAGTTGAAAACTCGCCTGAAAAAGCTGCTGCGGGTCCCAAAGCAAAATGATCAAGGCCGCCCCCGCCAGAGAATTGATCATGTCGCTCGGCCGATTGATGCTCCACCCGGCAATGAGGATCGTGCTCATGATCGTCGAGCGAATGGCCGAAGCTTGCCAGCCGGTCACTCCGGTGTAGAACCAGATCGCCGGGATGACGACCAATCCGCAATAGGCCCGCGGCACTTGAAAGCCACGGAGCAATGCCACGAAAATTCCGGCGATGAGCGCAATGTGCAAGCCGCTGATCGCGAAAATGTGCATTGTGCCCGAGCGCATGAATGGCTCGCTTACTTCGCCCGAGAGCGCCGTCTTCCAGCCGAGCGTCATCGCCCACAAAAGCTGCAGTGCGCCATCCTCCTCGGGCAAGCCGCGCGCCAGAACGCGTTTGCTCCATGTGAAAAACCGATCCGCCACTGGCGGCTGAGTGGCCTGACCCTGCAACTTCCAATCATTCGTGGACCGCACTTGCAGCGTGTAATAAATCCCGGCCCGTTCCAAATACCGTTTGTAGTCGAACAGCCCCTCCGCCGCTGGGCCTGCCGGAACGGCCAAAACACCCGTGAGTTCCACCTGCTGTCCCTGGAAAAAATTCGAAGCGAGAATGCCTGGTGTGGTCACGGCGATATGGCCAAACGCGGGCATCGCTTCCTGCCCTTGCTCCCGCAGCGATTGCACGGATACTTCCGCCAAACTCCGCCAGGCTAATTCGGCTTTGTGCTCGTAAAACTTTTGATATGGAGTTTCTACGAGCGTTCCGACCAGGATGACATTGGCCGTGCGCTCACCAAGCAAGGCCCGCAAATCTCGAGGAGACAGGATTTGTTTATGCAGCGATTCGTTGGTGAGCCCGATCAGAAAAATAAGCAGCCAGAGGAAATATTTTCGCGCCGTGGGCCCAGCACCACAAAGCGCCAAAGCCAAACCGGCTGAAATGAATAAACTGGGAAGAGGCAGCGCCAGATTATCCGCTCCGATAATCCCCGCCAAATAGACTAACGCCACCATGAGCAGCGGGCGTTTCATGGGCCTGAGGATGCCCTAATCGACGGGGAAATCGCAATCAAATATGGCGATTTCCTGCAAATGGTGCCGACAGAGGGGGTCGAACCCACACGGCCGTAAGGCCACCAGATTTTGAGTCTAGCGCGTCTGCCAATTCCGCCATGTCGGCAACAACAACGGGCCTCCAAGGTAATAATACCCGGCCCTGGTGGCAAGCGGCCATTTGCGGCGCTCCCCCGAAACTCGCCCGGCTGTGGCGAAGCCCCTATTTAAGTGCCCGTGTTCTGACCTGAGCTCTGGGAATTGGATTTCCGCCCCGAGCTCATCCGCTTGCTGCGGGGCTCGGAGCTTGCGCCAGATTTCGAGCGCCGATATTTGGCCCAACGCGCTCTCTGTGCGGATGCAATTGCCTCGCGGGCTTTCGGACTCAGGACCCTCTTAGAGCCGGCCCCGGCTCGACCGCGACTCGCGTTCGAGGAGGCTCGAGTGGACGCGTTTCCAAACAGCCGATCCAGTTCAGATTGCAGCGACTCCATTTGCGCTTTGATTTGCGCGGCGCGGCGCAACTGCGCCGAAGAGATAAATTCGATATTTGTTGCCATCTCGCTTGTTTAGCAGGCCCCGCGAAATGGTCAATTAAGGTAAAACCAGCATACGCGCCAAGGGCTAGGCACAAAGCCCCATAGAGCAATTCGCATTTCAGGGCGAAGGGTACGGGCAAACAACCAAAGCTCTTATGCCTCTTTTGATTGCTCTACTCGCGCTCTTTATCCCGAGAATTACCATTCTGGCCCTTTATTTTCTGACCAACTGGTTCGATGCCGTTTTCAAAACCGTTCTTTGGCCTGTCCTCGGTTTTGTATTCATGCCCGTCACCATGCTTTGGTACTCAGTCGTTTACCATTGGTTCGGCGGTCATTGGGACGTAGTTACTTTGGCCGGCCTCGTGATAGCCGTTATTATTGATGTGGCTCCGTCAGGCATCGGCCGACGCCGCCGGCGAGTGGTAACCGTAGAAGAAGTCTAAGTAATTCGTAACCGCGCCGAGGCGCTCTTCCGGGAGAGAAGAGGACAAAAATTCTGTGGTCGGCGAATTTTCTCTCGCGCACTGGGTATTCGCGGTCAAAATTCAGGTGGGTTTATTCTTTACTTCAAAGCGGGTGCAAACCTCATGGAGCCTGCGGATTTTCGCCACTAATTTGCCACACCTCACAAGGAGGTAAGAACAGGAAAGGCAGTTATGGCAAACACTACGGCCCTCAGAAATAAGCGCCAAATCGGCGGCGGCAAGAACGTTAAGAAAATGAAGGTTACAAAGGCCTGTACCATTCTCCATCGCAGCCCGGAAGAGCTGTATCGATTCTGGCGGCGTTTGGAAAATCTTCCGCAATTTTCACAACACATTGTCTCAGTTACACCCAGGAGCGACACTGTATCGCATTGGGTGGTGAAAGCGCCTGGCAGTAAAAACGTCGAGTGGGACGCGGAAGTCTTTAACGAGCACCCGAATGAACTTATTGCGTGGCGTTCGTTGGACGATTCGGGCGTCGAGAACGCCGGCACGATCCGATTTGAGCCCGCGCCGGGCGGCCGAGGCACCGAAGTGAAAGTCACGCTCGAGTACGTCCCGCACGTTGGCAAACTTGGAGCATTCCTCGCCAAGTTAACCGGAGAAGAACCGGAGATTCAGGTGGAAGATGATTTAGGCCGCTTTAAGGCACTCATGGAGGCGGGGGAAATCCCAACCATTGACAACCAGCCTGTCGGCAAAGGGCAAAGGAAAGGAAAACGCAAATGAGAGCTGTATGCTGGAACGGAAAAAAGGATGTCCGCGTCGAAACGGTGCCGGACCC
>DASWRJ010000369.1:0-4272 GCA_036403255.1 Verrucomicrobiia bacterium | reverse complement strand
GAGCAGAGCGACATTGTGCTGAGTAGCCGCATGCTCCCACATTTTCCCGTTCATGGCGGGAGCAATGAGAATTTTTGCAGTAGCATTCAGGGCCAACGCAATGCAACTTAGAGCATCATCAGCGATGCCGTGGGCCAATTTGGCAATGATGTTGGCAGTGGCCGGAGCTATCAGGAGCAAATCCGCTTCATCCGCCAGGGAAATGTGCGACGGCTTCCAGCCTGCCTCTTCGTCGTAGAGGTCTGTGACTACTGGATTCCTGGAAAGCACTTTGAATGGAAGCGGGGTGATAAAATGCAGCGCATCGTTAGTCAGGACGACGTGCACATTAGCGCCAGCGCGTGTCAGAAGGCTGGCGATTTCGACAGCTTTGTAAGCCGCAATCGATCCCGTCACGCCCAAGATAATATTCCTTCCAGCCATAATTTATTCGTACTCGGGAATGCGCGCTCTGTGCTGGCGCATCTTCTCTGCTTCAATGATGGCCTGCATGCGGCGAACATCATCCGGGATGCTCCCACTGACTATGAGATAATCAAATTGCTTCCATTGCGCAATTTCGTGCCGGGCCACTCCGAGCCGCTTTTGAATGGATGTATTCGAATCCCCTCCTCGCTTGAGCAGCCGTTCCTCCAGAACTTTTATCGAGGGCGGCGCCAGGAATACGCTCACCAGGGTTCGCTGCAATTCCGAATCGGACGTGGCAGCTTCCCGAATCGTGGCCGCGCCCTGCACATCGACATTTAGAATTATGTCGAGACCCTGACGCAGCTTGCCAACGACCTCGCTCTTCAATGTTCCATAGCTGTTCCCATGCACCGTGGCGTGCTCCAAAAAATTACCCGCCTGGACTCGTTTCAAAAAATCCGCGGCATCGAGGAAGTAATAATCTACGGCGTCCTTTTCACCCGGTCTGGGCTGGCGGGTTGTGCAAGTAATGGCACGCGTGATGTTTTGACGTGACTTGAGCAATTGCTCGGAAAGAGTTGTCTTGCCCGCGCCAGACGGCGCCGAGATGACGATCAGTAATGGATTGGGATTGGGGTCACCCATGACTCAATAAGCAGGCGAGCTGACTGCCGTGTTCCATCGAATTGCCACACCACTTCTTCATTCGACATTCTGGACTTGTTCCCGGAATTTCTCCAACTCCGTTTTTAACAAAACCACCTCGCGCGAGATGCTGCTGTCATTGGCTTTGGATCCGATAGTATTAATCTCGCGATTCATTTCCTGAGCCAAAAAGTCGAGGGTGCGCCCAACCGGTTCATCGGTCTTCACGCAGTCATCAAATTGGTTAAAATGGCTTTCCAGACGTGTAATCTCTTCAGAAATGTCGGAGCGGTCAGCGAAAAAAAGCACCTCCTTGAGCAGGCGATCCTCATCGATTTCAACATTTTCGAGCCCGGCGCTGCGCACCCGCTCGATTAATTGCAGGCGGTAGCGCTTTTGCACGAGGGGAGCCTGGCGTTTCACGCGCACCGCGGATTTGCGCATGGCGTTGATTCGCAGCTGCAGATCTTTTGCCAAATGTGCGCCTTCCCGGGTGCGCATTTGCAGCATCGTATCCAAAGCTTGACCAAGCGCCTTCCGCACGGCCGGCCAAAAATCCTCCGCATCGGCGAACTCTTCGTTCGTCTGTAACACGCCGGGCACACGCAACAAAAGATCAAGGGAAACAGAACCGGACAAGGAGAGATCGGCCGCCAGACGGTTCAACTCGCGCACGTACGCTCCGGCGAGTGCTTTATTCAGGTGAACGCCTGCCTCACTATTTTCCGCAGTATGAAATGCAACCCGGGTGGTGATGCGCCCGCGAGAGATGCGCCGGTTAATGTCATCGCGGATTTGCGCTTCGAGCACTTCCAATTCCCGCGGAAGATTGACGCTAATCTCCGTCTGCTTTCGATTTACGGAACTGATCTCGACCGTAACTTTAAATCCGTCGCGGGAGCACTCGCCTCTCCCATAACCAGTCATTGATTTCATTGCGCTGAATATGGCAATAGCCCGCCAAAAAGTCGATTCGCCAAATGTGTTCGGCTTATAAGTTAATTTTTTCAGCTACCTGCGAAACGTCCTTATCGCCTCGACCGGAAAGATTAACGATCACAATCTGGTCTTTGGACATTTGCGGGCAGAGTTTGATCGCTGCCGCAACGGCATGCGACGATTCCAGGGCAGGTATGATTCCTTCGAGCCTGGCTAACTTCATAAACCCGTTCAGCGCTTCGTCATCAGTGGCATAAGAATACTCAACGCGCTTTTGATCGCGCAACCAGGCGTGTTCAGGCCCAACTGCTGCATAATCCAGTCCGGCAGAGACGCTATGGGTCAACTGAATCTGGCCATTTTCATCCTGAAGAATGTATGATTGCGTTCCCTGCAGCACGCCTAACGAACCGCCCTGAAAGCGGGCAGCGTGCTTTTCCGGTTTAATGCCTTCACCGCCTGCTTCGATGCCCAACATTCGAACACCTGCGTCGCCAAGAAACGGGTAAAACAGGCCGATGGCATTTGAGCCGCCGCCCACGCAAGCAATTAACAAATCCGGCAGGCGCTTCTCTTTTTCGAGGATTTGACGACGCGCTTCATCACCAATAACGCGCTGAAAGTTGCGGACCATGACCGGATAAGGATGCGCCCCGTAAGCGGTTCCTAATATGTAATGGGTATTGCGGACGTTTGTGACCCAATCCCGCATGGCTTCATTGACTGCTTCTTTCAGAGTCTTTTGCCCCGCAGTGACAGGGACAACTTCGGCCCCAAGCATCTTCATGCGATATACGTTCAAGGCCTGGCGCGCGCAATCGACTTCACCCATGTAAATGACACATTTAAAACCAAACATGGCGCTGACCGTCGCGGTAGCCACGCCGTGTTGCCCTGCGCCGGTCTCCGCGATAATGCGCGTCTTGCCCATGCGACGTGCCAGAAGAATCTGGCCAATGGCATTATTTATTTTATGGGCGCCAGTGTGGAGCAAGTCTTCGCGCTTTAGATAGATTTTCGGGCCTGCCAGTTCTTTAGTAAGGCGTTCCGCGAAATACAGGGGTGTGGGGCGGCCGCAGAACTCGCGTAGATAATATTGCAGCTCGCGTTCGAATTCGGGATCTTGTTGCGCTCGGAAGTACTCGGCTTCGAGTTCCTGGAGAGGGTGCATTAGCGTCTCAGGCACAAAACGGCCGCCATAAGGGCCGAAATGTCCCCCGGCATCGGGCAGGTTTGCGATAGCGATAGCACTCATCTTGCAATACTAATTTGCGTGCTGCAGGCAGTCGAGGAGGGAAAAGTGGAGAACACGCAGAGAGTTCCAGAGGCAAGGCTACATCGAAACCGACTTTGCACGCGCCACAAAAGCTTTCACTTTTTGCGCATCCTTCTTACCGGGAGCGCTCTCGACCCCACTGGAAACATCAACGCAGTAAGGAGAAACTCGCTCGACCGCCTGTGCTACATTCTCAGGTGTCAGGCCGCCGGCCAAAATTATAGGACGCCCATAGCTTTTGGCTTGGACTGCAATGTCCCAATTAAACTGTGCGCCCGTTCCGCCAAATTGGCCGGGGACAAAGCTGTCCAGCAGCCATGCCGCAGTGGCAAATTCCGAAAGATTGGAAATCGAAGCAGCATTTTCAACGCGGAATGCCTTTATCATCGGAAGAGACCATCCCGCACATGCTTTGGGAGATTCGGCCCCGTGAAATTGCAAAGCGTTTAATCCGCAAAGTTCGATGGCTTGGCGAACCTGCCTGGCCGGAGCATCTACAAAGACACCCACCTTCGTTATAAAAGGAGGCAGTTGAGCGGCGATTTGAGCAGCTAAACTAAAGGAAATAGCTCGAGGACTTTGCTCGGAGAACATGAAACCCACCGCGTCAGCTCCAGCCTCGGCAGCAAGCAACGCATCGGCAATGGATGTAATTCCACAAATTTTAACGCGCACGGGCATCATTCGCCTAAAGTAGTCAGCGACAACTTACTTGAAATCGGGCGCTTGGAAACTGCGAAATCGCGAGAAAGGTAATACTCTAAAAGCAAAAGTGCCATGGAGGACCATGGCACTTGCTGAAATTTTCTAAAAGCGGCTCTTAATGATTGTGGTGGCCGTTGTGACCGTGATCACCATCTTGCGGATTGCCGTTCGGGTTATGCGGCGGTGGCGGTTGGTCGCCATTGCCTTTGCCGTTGTTCGGGTGCTTGTGCGGGCTCGGTCCGCCGTGCGGGAAATGTGGCGCGTCGTTATCAGCCAGAATACGCGTGAACTCTATCCGG
>DASWRJ010000368.1:0-6756 GCA_036403255.1 Verrucomicrobiia bacterium | reverse complement strand
GAGAGTGTTCGCCGAATGTTAACGTTATCCGAAAAGATGCGGTGCCCAGGTGCGGGCCCTTGGGAGGGATTTATACTGCGATGGAGGCGGCGGCGCGCAGCGGAGTGCGCGCCCTACCGGGAAGTGCGGCGCGCTCGGAGGGAAGGGTGCGACCGAGAAATGCGGCGCGCAGCGGAGTGCGCGCCCTACCACGGGCAGGAATGGGAAGTGCGGCGCGTGCGGAGGGACGAGCACTAACGCAGCGTAACGAGAGGCGCGCCCCGGCGCATTTGTTTCTGGCGTGTGACATGCCGTTCGTGAGCGCTCGCTTGATTCGGAAGTTGATACGGCTTTATGAGAGGGTGAAAAGGCCCATTTTTTGCGCATTCGAAGGAAAAGCGGGTTTTCCCTGTATTTTGCCAAGTGAACTGTGGCCGAAAATTCAGAACCAAATCGCGAAAGAAGAGTATTCACTGCAAGCGCTGGCCCGGGCCGTTCAAGCGCAACTTTATCGGCCAACCCGCAACGAAATATCGCAATTACTAAATTTAAACACGCCCGACGATTGGGCCCGCGCCATCCGCCTCTGGCAGCGCAAAAGTAAGCCCTCGACACTTGCCAAAAAAGGGTCAGGTGTGGCTTGTAAATCATTGCGGAGCAGTTAATGTCCTCACATGTTAGTCAAATTTCTGGCGGTGTCGTTAGCCCTTGCTGTGCTGCCCCTGGCTCGCAGCGAAGTCATTCAATTGAAGGAAAAGGCCTCTGTTTCAGGTAAAATATTGACGGAGAAAAGAGACCTGGTGGTGGTCGATTTAGGTTACACGGTTCTTTCCATTCCGAAGAACCAGATTTCGAAGATTCTAAAAGACACGGACACGCCCGAAACTAAGCCGAGCAAGACGACGAAGGCCCTGCCGCCGGTTGTTTCGCCAGGGGAGGCTTCGAGCGAATTTTTCCAGACCACTCGCGGGCTGGCCGAGAAATCGGTGCGCGAGTTGGTGCAGCAGCTTGGCGAAGCGGTGGTGCAGGTGCGCACACCGAGTGGACTCGGATCCGGATTTATCCTGAATGAAGACGGTTATCTGATTACTAATTTCCACGTGATCGAGGGGGAAACGCAAATCGGGATCGAGGTATATCATTTGCGCAATGGCCAGCTTGATCGCCGCACTTACAAACAGGTCCGGATCATCGCGATGAACAAATTCCAGGACCTCGCCTTGCTGAAAATAGAAGATAAGGACGCGCCGAAATTCTCGAGGGTCAGCCTGGGCGATTCCGATCAACTCGGAGTGGGTGAAAGCGTTTTTGCCATTGGCAGCCCGCTCGGGCTCGAACGCACTGTGACCGAAGGAATCGTGAGCACCAAGACGCGCCATTTCCAGGGCGAGCTTTATCTCCAAACCACGGCCCAGATCAATCCCGGCAACAGTGGCGGCCCGCTGTTCAATTTGCGGGGCGAAGTTGTGGGGGTGACAAATATGAAAATTGCGTTTGGCGAAGGCATTGGTTTCGCGATCCCGGTCGAGGCGGTCAGGTTTTTCCTGCAGCATCGGGACGCTTACGCTTACGACAACGAAAACCCGAGCAGCGCGTATCGTTACCTGGAGCCGCCCAGCCGCACGCAGGCCACCAAGAAAGAAACGCCCGCAAAATCGGCCAAAGCCGGCGCCGAATAGGCCTAAAGGTAGTTGCCAATTCTCATCTCTTCAGATTCACTCGACTCAATATCCAACATGAAAAAATTAAATTCAGTAATTCTGGCGCTGGCTATTATGGCTCCGGCGCTTATGCGCGCGGCAACAGTTCCCTCGCCTGATAAATTGTTGCCAGCCGATACGCTGGTGGTCTTCACCATCCCGGATTATACAAAGGCCAGTGCGGTAGTGAATTCCACTGCTGGCGGCCAGTTATGGGCTGACCCGGTCATGAAGCCATTCAAGGAAAAGTTCATCAATAAATTTAAGTCAGATCTGGTGGAGCCGCTGGAGAAACAGTTTGGAATCAAATTCTCCGATTACACTGATTTGGTGAAAGGGCAGGTGACGATTGCGCTGACGCAAAATAATTGGGCGGGCAAGAGTGGGGAACCTGGGTTTCTGGTGCTCGTTGACACTCGCGATAAAAGCGATGCACTGAAGACGAATCTTGCGGCGCTGAAGAAAAAATGGGTGGAAAGCGACAAGCAGCTTCGCGTCGAAAAAATCCGCGATTTGGAATTCACTACCTTTATCTATTCTTCGGATGAACTGTCCAAAGCCATCGAAAAAGCGTTGCCGGACGCCAATGCCGGCTTCGAGTCGCTCGATGCGCCGAAAGCAAAAAAAGCTCCCCATAAGGAGGAAATAATCATCGGCCAATCCGGATCGCTTTTCATCATGGGGCATTCGGTCAAAGATATTGAGAAGATACTGGTGCGCCAGGCCGACGGCGCCGTGCCCAGCCTCAGCGAACAAGGGGCATTTGCTGCGAGTTATAACTCCATGTTCCGCGATTCACTGGGATACGCCTGGGTGAATTTGAAAGGTTTTATCGACATCGTCACCAAAGCGATGGGCCAGGATGCCAACGCCGGTGGACCAATGGCTGGCATGGGTGAAAAAGCACTCTCGGCGCTGGGCCTGACTAGTTTGCAAAGTCTGGCGCTGAATATGCAAAATAGCGGGGACGGCACGACGGTCACCATGAAACTCAGCATCCCGGAGTCCAGCCGCAAAGGGTTATTCAAAATTCTGGCCGCTGATCCGAAAGATTCTGCGCCCCCGGCGTTTGTGCCGGCGGATGCAGTGAAATTCTCCCGCGTGCGGCTCGACCTGCAAAAGACGATCGCCGGCCTGGAAAGCATGGTGAACGAGATTAGCCCCAGCTATGGGAGTATTTTGAAGACAGTCATAGACATGGCCGGCAAGGACAAGGATCCAAATTTCGATCTGCGCAAAAACCTGCTCGCCAATTTGGGCGACGACATCGTTTCCTGGCAAAAAGTGCCACGCAAAAACACGCTGGAGGATTTGGGATCGCCGCCTGTTATTTTCCTGATTAGTTCGCCCAAGCCCGAGCAATTGGCCAGCGCCTTGAAAGCGCTGACATCGCTGGTCCCGAACCCAACGGGAGGCGCTGCCAAAGTGAAGGAACGCGAATTCCTTGGCCGCAAAGTGTATTCAATGCCGTTGCCGGCGCAGCGGCCTGGCGCCAAGGCCAGCGATCGATCGCTGCATTATGCGGCCAGTGGCAGCTACGTGGCGCTTTCGGCGGATGTCGCCATGCTCGAGGAATATTTGCGCGGCGGCGATGTGAAGCCGCTCCGCGACACGCCCGGGCTCGCCGAGGCCGCCCAAAAAATTGGCGGGATGGGCACGGGGATGTTTGGTTTCGAGAATCAGCAGGAGACGATGCGCGTCACCCTCGAAATATTGAAAAAAGAATCGGGCACGCTGGCGAACCTGATGGGCAATTCACAACTCGCTGGCCGGTTGGGCATTTCGGACGATGGTAAGAAATTCAAAGACTGGCTGGATTTCTCGCTGCTGCCGGCGTTCAGCCAAATTGCGAAATACTTTTCCTTCGATGTTTGGGAAGGGAACTTCGATTCCGAAGGGATAAATTTCAAATTCTATGCACCGACTCCGCCGCAGGTGCGGAAGTAAGGTTCCGTTACTCCTGCGGATAAATGATTACTCGGTCGTGGACAATCACGACCAAATCATTTTTTCCATCGCCGGTGACATCGACCACCAGCGCTTCACGTGGCTCGGCTGCGTCTGAGCGCCGCCCGCGATAGGTCCGCTCCTCAAAAACCTGCCAGCGAGTGGCCGGAATGAGCTGGCGGTTTTTGTAGATGACAAGGTCCAGATAATTCTTGGCTGTCTCGAGAAAGACGAGGTCTTTGCGTCCGTCCTGGTTCAAATCCCCGGTGACAACATCATGCAATTGCCCGTCTTTGATTGGCGTTTCGTAGCCATCCATTTCCACCAGGTCCCAAATATCACCTTTCAGTGACATCCAGGCGGCGGCATTCAGGCCTGAAAAAGCAATGCTGTTGGGTTGCTTCGCGCCGAGCGCCAGCGGATGAATCTCGGAGAACTCCGTAAAGGGCAGCAGCACGTTGCGGGCGATTTGCCAGACACCGTTGGTATTCCGTTCGCAAACTGTCAGCGATTTGCGCTCCGCATCCAAAAGGAAAAGCAGTGGAAATGCGTTGGTGCCGTTGGGCAGTGCGGCTGCGCCGGTAATGCGTGAATTTCCGGCGGAAGCATTGATCTGGTCCTTCACCACGAAGCCCCAGCTCTTATTAGTAGCTGTGCCCTCTGTTTCCTGCTTGAGCACCACCGCGCGCAGGAAATTTTTCTGCGCCAGGAGCAGTTCCAATTTGCCGTCGCCGTCCACGTCGGCAACACTCATCCATGGCTGCTCGAGGTTGCCGCCGGGGGGCAGCACGTCCACTTCATTGAAATCCTTATCATCCTGCTGGAGCAGGATTTTAATCTTTTCATAAGGAATCAAGATGACCAGGTCCATTAATCCGTCCTGGTTGGCATCTTGAAAGGCCATGGCGGACGGGTTGGATTTAAAGTTTTCGCTCAATTTTTGGATGCGCACTTTGCCATCGGAATCCCGCAAATAGAGCACCCGCTTGCCGTCCTGATCCAAAATGGAAGCGAGCACTGGCTTCTGCTTCCCGTTCAGTTTGCCCAGCGCCAGGGCCAGCGGCTTGCCTTCAACCGGCAGCACCGTCGGGAAGGGGACGCGCCCTGATTTTTCGTAATGCGTGACCCCGATCTGCCGCTCTTCGGAGCTCAGCAGATAAATTTCCGGCACGCCGGCTTTGCCATTTTCGTTTACCTGAATTTCCGTGACGCCTGTGAGGATCGGAAACGACTTCGATTGGCCAAGCGTCCCATCCTGCTGCTGCAAATAAATTGTGAGCTGGCCGGTGTCGGGTTCGGAAACCAGCAAATCGGGCAGGCCGTCGCCATTCAAATCGGCCCAATTCATCCCGCGTCGCGCTTTGGTGGTTTTGGTTAATGGCAGCACCTGAAACTGGCCCTGCTTGGTGTTGCCGAGGAGCGTTTCAGCCGGTTTTTTCTCGAAGTCGTAGATCTGCGCGCGGCCGGAGGTCATCGCGATAGTGATAATCTCGGTTTTATGATCGCCATCCAGATCATCAGCCGCGTAAGAGCGGACGGGCGACATCGCGAAGTGAATTTCCGGCCCGAGCTGGCCTTGCTTATTTTGGAGACGAAAACGAAACGGGTTTGCGCTGTCCCAATTGACGAGCAGCAAGTCATCCCGGCCATCACCATTAATATCCAGCACCTGCACCGATTTGACTGAGCCGGAATATGGAATCTTTTCCGGTTCGGCGAGGGAATGGTCCGCTAGCTGGGCCAGGAAATAGACCGAACTGTCGCCCAGCAATACCAGGTCCGTGCGCCCGTCGCCGTTCAAATCGCCAAATGCCAGTGCGTTGGGTGTGAGCTGGCCGTCATCGATCACATACCGCTTGGGAGCGCTCCAGCCATTTGTCCCTTTATTGTATTGCACGACTAATTCTTTGGGCTCGCCGTAATAGGCAAGGTCGGGTTTTTTATCGCCGTTTAAATCGGCCACGATCAGCGCCGCAATCCGTTTTTCTGAGGCAATGGATTCGATTGTAAACCGGGCGTCCGGCGGCAATTCGTTTAATTCGCGCTTAATGGCGGCAGCCGCCGTGCGATTCGTCTTGCCGGTCTGATTGTAGAGGAGGGTTATTTTGGATCGGGAATTGTTGACCACGATAATGTCATTGAGCCCGTCGCCATTTAAATCTGCGGCGTGCAACTGGGCGATGAAGGGATCGATCGGGTAGGTTTCCGGGCCGGTGAAGCCAAATGTGTTCGTGGATTCGGCTGCCAGGGCCGGCCGAATCATCGCCCAAGCGGTCAATGTTAGAAGCAATAGGGTTGTTTTGAAGATGCGCATGTGATTTCGCTTGTTCTGCCGGAAGTTGCCACTGAGGGCCGCTTTTGGCTAGATTATTCCCCGATAAAGTGCACCGCAATCCGTCGCGAGTGCGGCGCAAGTCGATGTTCCCATAAGTAAAGCCCTTGCCATGTGCCGAGTGTGAGCCGCCCGTGCGCAATGGGAATGCTCAGATTCACCGCCATCAAAGCCGTCCGCACGTGCGCGGGCATATCATCCTCTCCTTCACTGGTATGCCGGAAGAGCGAGTCGCCATCGGGAACAAGCCTTGTGAAGAATCTTTCCAGATCGCGGCGCACTTCCGGGTCGGCATTTTCCTGGATCAAAAGTGATGCGGACGTGTGTTGAAGATGAAGGGTGGCCAGGCCGCTCTTGATTTCTGAATTGCGCAAAAGCGATTCCAGTTTTGCCGTAAAATCGTAAAACCCGCGCCCGCGGGTCTCGAGGACAATTTCGTGAATCTTTTGCTGAAGCATCGTTTTTATCCGTGCTACGCGCGCATTTTCGCGCTGCGGCTGGCGCGAAAGACTAAATAATTTTAGCCGCTTCCGTGTCGGAATTACTTAATTACCGCTGTTGTTTTATTCTCTTTATCTTCAATCTTCTTCTCGAAGTCGATATCTCGCGGCCAGCCGCCGCTGATGGCGCGCTGATAGTGCCACTGCGCCAATTCCCGAAGCTGTTGCGAAGCATAAACACCGGCCAGAATGTAGTGCGCCTCTCCCCAATTCGGCTGGAGCTGCACCGCCTTGCGCAGCGCTTTCTCCGCTTGCGAACGATTGCCCTTTTGGAGGAACGTTTTACCGATATAAAACT
>DASWRJ010000367.1:0-2858 GCA_036403255.1 Verrucomicrobiia bacterium | reverse complement strand
AAGCCACTGAACTGGCGCAGGTGCTCGAAAATCCTTTGGAAGCACCCGTGCATATCGAATATGAAAACACCGTCGATCCTTCCCTCGGTAAAGACACTATTCGCAGCGGCGTGAATTCGGCGATTTACGGCACTATCGCCGTCGCCGGGTTCATGGCCATTTATTATTTGCTGGCCGGGGTGATTGCCAATGTGGCGCTGATCACCAACATTATTATTCTCCTGGGCGTAATGTGCTCCATCGGCACCACCCTGACGCTGCCTGGTATTGCCGGCCTCGTGCTCACCGTCGGTATGGCCGTCGATGCCAACGTCCTGATTTTTGAGCGTATTCGCGAGGAATCTGCCAAAGGCAAAACCCTGCGCGGCGCGCTCGCCGCCGGTTATAGCCGCGCGTTTGGAACGATTTTCGACTCGCACGTCACTACTCTCATTTCGTCCATCATTCTTTGGACCATGGGCACTGGCTCCGTCAAAGGTTTCGGCGTGGCGCTGACCATCGGTGTCGCCGCCAGTTTGTTCACTGCGTTGGTGGTCACCCGGTTGATTTTCGACTTCCTCCTGGCGAAGAACATGATCAAAACGCTGCCCATGCTTCACCTCATTCGCGGCTCCAAGCTTAATTTCATGCGCCTGGCCGTGCCCGCCTTTATCGCCTCCTGGATTCTAATTGGCATTGGCATGGGCTATGGCATTTCCCGCGGCAAAGACGCCATGAGCATTGATTTCGTCGGTGGTGATGCCGCCACGCTTTCGTTCGCCAAAAAAGTGGAGTCCGGAGAATTGCGCAACGTCATCAGCAAATTGGGAGTTGGCGACATCATGATTCAATATCAGACCGACACCGCCTCCGGCAAAGAAACCTTGCGCGTGGCCTCCCGCTCCCTCCCATCTGACAAAGTGGGCGCGCTCGGTCCGATTGAGCGCATCGAAGATGCGCTCAAGAAAAGCTTTCCGGATTCTAAATTCAAGGAAGAGAGCCGCGACAAAGTCGGCGCAACCATTGGCAAAGAAATCCAAAAGACCGCCATTATCGCCAGCTTGCTCTCGCTGCTCGGTATTTTGGTTTACGTCTCCTTCCGCTATGAGTTTTCATTCGCCGTCGGCGCAGTCGTCGCGGTCATTCACGACGTTTTGATGACGATGGGCTGGTATTTCCTCGCCGGGCACGAGATGAACGCCCTGATGATGGCGGCCGTGCTAACAATTATTGGCTTTTCCATCAACGACACCATTGTGATCTTTGATCGGATTCGTGAGGACTTGAAGCTTGGTGTCCGCGGCTCTTTCCGTGAACTGATCAATCAGGCGCTGAACCAAACCCTGAGTCGTACGATTATCACCTCCGGCACGGTTTTTATCGCCACGGCTTGCCTTTTAATATTCGGCGGCAAGGGCATCACCGACTTCGCCTTTCCCTTCCTCATTGGCATCATCACTGGCACGTACTCCAGCATCTACATCGCCAGCGCGATTGTCCTGTGGTGGCACAAAGGCCAGCGGCCCAAGACTGCCGCGGCCGCTGCCGTTGGAATGGAAACTGCGCCTTCAACTCCTGCAGTCCGCGCCCAGGCCTGATCGTCGCCTCATCCAAATAAAACATCCCACGCATCGCGCTTGACCTCGCGCCTTGCAAACCAGAGCCTTGCACGATGTTTGCTGTCGTGGAAATAACAGCCTGGCACTGGGCGGGGTTCGTCGCCTTCATTCTTGTTTTCCTCGCGCTCGATTTGGGCGTTTTCCATCGGCACGCGCGCGAAGTGCGTTTTAAGGAAGCCGGCTTCTGGACAGTCTTGCTGACCGCTCTCGCTCTTGCCTTTGCGGGCGCGCTTTTCCTCTGGCGGGGAGCGGATGACGCACTCGAATATTTGACCGGCTATATCATCGAGCTCTCGCTCTCGATGGATAACGTCTTCGTCATTGCGCTGATCTTTGCGTTCTTCCGAGTGCCCGCGGAATACCAGCATCGCGTCCTTTTTTGGGGAATCCTTGGCGCGCTGCTCATGCGCGGAATAATGATCGGAGCCGGCGCGGCGCTGGTCTCCCAGGCTCATTGGGTCCTTTATATCTTTGGTGGTTTTTTGATCTACACCGGGATCAGAATGGCCTTTTCCAAAGATGAAGGCGTCCATCCCGAATCGAACCCGGTCATTAAGGCAGCACGAAAATTGTATCCAGTCACTTTAAACTATGAGGGCCAGAAATTTCTCGTGCGGCAGAATGGACGTCGGATGCTGACCCCTCTTGCCCTGGTGCTGCTGATGGTGGAAACCACCGATTTGATTTTCGCGCTCGATTCGATTCCAGCCATTTTTGCAGTCACTCAAAAGCCGTTCATCATTTTTACCTCCAATGTGTTCGCCATTCTCGGGTTGCGCTCTCTTTATTTTATCTTGGCGGGAGCGATTCGATATTTCCGCTATCTCAAAGCCGGATTGTCGATTGTGCTGGCGTTCATTGGCATCAAGATGCTTTGCGAAATGTGGCACTGGAAAATTCCGACCCACATCGCGCTGATAATCGTCCTGCTGATTTTGCTCGGCTCCATGGTCCTTTCCGCCCTCGCCGCCTCTCGCGAGAAAGACGAACCGGCGCCACCGGGCAAGGACGAGGTGGAAATTTAATTCCAAATCGTCGTTGGCATTCCCTTTGACGGCTGATGCACGGG
The DNA here is from genome assembly GCA_036403255.1 of Verrucomicrobiia bacterium. Taxonomy (GTDB): domain Bacteria; phylum Verrucomicrobiota; class Verrucomicrobiia; order Limisphaerales; family JAQGOV01; genus JAQGOV01. The sequence continues at coordinate 191 of DASWRJ010000367.1, read as the reverse complement.
GAATTATCTTCCATCGCGTGGCGGGCCACATGTGGTTATGGGTAAATTAATTGCGGAAATGGAAATCGAATCGGCAGTAATGGAACTGCCGGATACGAAAACTATCCGCCTCAAATGGCCGGACGGGTACAACGTCGATTTCAAAACCGGCCAATTCATCACGCTCTACTGGCCTGATACTCCCAATTACA
>DASWRJ010000366.1:0-4092 GCA_036403255.1 Verrucomicrobiia bacterium | reverse complement strand
GACGCAAAAAAAGTGTTTGCTCGCCTCGGCGACGAGCCATGGCTTTCTTATTCTCATTATCCTAATCGGTTCGGCCTTCTTTGTGCCGCAGCAAAAGCAAGTCCTGACCGATCAAATTCGTGTTTTCCCATCAAAGCTCGTCGAGTCAGCCCTCTCCGGCGGTGGTGGCAATCCGAACGTGCCCAAGACCGACGACACCCAAAAAGGCACGCCGCACCCGGTTGATCCCGCGCCCCCTCCCCCGCAGCCAGTTCGCCATGAACCTAAACCAAAACCCACCCCTCCGGAGCAGCATCAAGTCCAGCCCAAACCCGTCAAACATGATGTCACTGAACCGGTGAAGCCGAAGGTGGAGAAGATCGCGCTCACGCCTGTCACACGCCCCAAAATTAAACCCGACGCCACTAAGCCCAAAGAAAAGATCGATGACTCCATTCTCACCCCGGTGGTGCGGAACAACGCAGCAGATAATAAGCGCCGCGAGCAGGAGAAAGCCCGGCTGGAAGCCCAGGCCAAAGCCGCCCGCGAAGAGGCCCGCCACTGGCAGGAATCCAATCGCGAACTCGCGCGCGTCCTGGAGCACGCAGCCGATCAGATGCAGCAAGGCTTTCCCGGCGGCACAAAGGTGGATATTCATGGCACAGGCGGAGTGGCCTACGCGAATTACGCTTCGTTCGTGCAAGCCATTTACGATGATGCCTGGGAAGTGCAGCGCGATTTTTCGAGCAACGATTTCGCCACCACCGTAAAAGTGACCATCGCCCGCGATGGCACCGTTATCTCCGCGCGCATCTCCGACCGTTCCGGGAATAGCGTGATGGACAAATCAGTCCAGCGCGCTTTGGACAAAGTGAAATTTGTGCATCCGTTTCCGGAAGGCACGACTGACTCAGAACGCACCTTTACGATTGAATTTAACCTCAAAGCCAAAAGACTTATCGGATGAATTATAAACCAATACTTGCTGCCCTCCTGCTCATTTCAGGTTCACTCGCCTATGCCGCGGACGTACCAATTGTTATCGATCGCAAATACGACCCGTCCGGGTTCATGGAGCCCATCCCGGTGAACATCAGCGGCTTCACTCCCGAAGCCGCGAATATCCTGCGCTGGGACCTCACGTTCATGGCTTTTACCAATGTGCCGGCGGGTCAGGCCAAGTTTTTGATCAAAGGCAGCAACGGCAGCCGCGTCGAGGGCCGGCTGATTGAGCAATTTAATCAGCACGAGATTTTTGCCCGCGCTTATACCGGCGCTTCCGAGCGCTCCCAGATTCACGCGCTGGCGGATGACATTGCGCGCACGCTCATCAAAGGTGTGCCGACCATAGCGCAGAGCAAGATTGCCTTTAAGGTCGAGATTGGCCGCGGGAACAGCGAAGTTTACATTTCCGATTACGACGGGTTTAACCCGATCCAGGTCACGCGCGATAATACCATCGTCTCGGCGCCCTGCTGGGCGGGCCATGGCTCGCTTTTTTACTCAACTTACAAATTGGGCAATCCACGCATCTTCTCGCAAAACCTGGGCACGGGCACTCGCAAACCGATCACGCCTTACAATGGCGCAAACATCAGCCCGGCCGTATCGCCGGATGGGAGCAAGCTGGCCATGATCCTCTCCAAGAGCGGCAGCCCAAACCTATACGTCAGCGATTTGAATGGTGGCAACCTCAAGCAACTCACGTTTTCCCATGATGGCGAGTCCTGCCCCTGCTGGTCGCCGGATAATCAAACCATTTGCTTCGTCTCGCGCGAGCGCGGCCCGGCCAGCCTCTTTACCATCTCAGCCCATGGTGGCAGGCCACGTCTTCTCTCGACCGCGGGCGCACCGACCCCGACCGAGCCTGATTGGTCGCCCGATGGCAAATGGATCGCATTTACTTCGCAGCAGCGCGAATTCAAATTATACATAATCCCGTCCGCGGGAGGCAGTATCATTGATCTCCAAACTGCGGGCGAAGACGCCGTCTGGGCCCCGAACTCGCGGGCCGTCATTTTCTCCAAAGGACCGGATCATGCGAAAACATTGTCTTTGCTTGACGTGCCGACGAAACAAGTCAAGACTATCGCCCGAATTTTGGAGAGCAACTCTCAACCGAGTTGGGCGAAGTAAGCGTAGAAACCATAAACAACTAAACTCTCCAAAGGAAAAACATGAAACAGATTTTAAAATTGGTTGCAGTCATGGCGTTGCTGGCGCTGGGCGCCGCAGGGTGCAAAAATCCATATCGGATGACCAACATCCCGCCCAATAAATTTGGGCATACGGGGATGGAAACTCCAACACCGCTGATAGAGGCGACCAATACTGCGCCAGCTGTCCCGCCGACGCCTCCAGTAAACCCGCCGCCACCCCCAATTGCTGAGATCGTTCCCCCGACGCCTCCGCCAAAAACTTCAGACTTGGACCCGAATGTCGGCATCAAAACTTCGGACCTTCCTCTCAACCAATGGAAAGTTGCCCCTGAGCAGCCGTTCGTCTCCGAAACCGTCTTTTTCGATTTCGATAAATCAAATGTTAGACCAAGCGAAATGCCAAAACTGCAACGCGTGGCCAGCGGCATGAAAGGTTTGAAAAATCGCGGTTTGCGCATCGAAGGTCACTGCGATGAACGAGGCACCGAAGAATATAACCGCGCCCTCGGCGAACGTCGCGCCCTGGCTATCCGCGAGCATCTCGCCCGCCTTGGTGTGGACCCGAACCTGATCGACACTATCAGCTACGGCGAAGATCGTCCCGCTGTGCAAGGCCACAACGAAGCCGCCTGGTCGAAAAATCGCCGGGGTGAATTCATCGTGATCATGCCGTAGTCGATGGATCGAAATTTAAGTCCCTGAAAATCCGCCGTGCTCCCACTGCGGATTTTTTGTGATCCTATCCGGAAAAGACTCACCTCGGCGGCGCTCGCGTCCAGCTTCGGGGCCATCCGCGATGTAATCTCAGGCTGAAATTGCTGGCTCAGCGGATGCGCAGCTTTCGTGCGCAGGGTCCTGATCAGTTTTCCAATCGCCCATATAAGCATGTGGACGGGCAGAGGCTTGCCACGCTTAGGGATGATTTAATTGGCTGCTTGCCTCGAATCGCGAAAAATTGCATCTTAATCAAATGAAAACCGCCAGCGTGCAACAGTTGCCGCAGAAGTGGACTGAAATTTTAGAGTGGGTCGCCGCGGGCGAGGAAGTTGAACTGACCGAGGAGGAGATAGTCATCGCGAAAGTTGTGCCAGCAACCAATCCTGATTTCCTGGCCCGTGCCAAAAAAATTTGGGGAGAGCAACCTCCTGGCAAGGCACTAAGTGAACTGGTGTCCGAAACCCGTGGAGTGAAATCGTGACGTATCTGGACACGGGCTGCTTCGTCAAACTTTATTACCCTGAACCCGATAGCCCGCAGGTCATCGCAAAAATCCAAGGGAAATCTATATGCTATACACCACTTCACGAAGTGGAATTTATTAATGCACTGCAACTGAAACTCTTCCTGAAAAGCGCGACCATCCAGCAAATTACTGCCGCCCGCGCGCTGGTTGAAGCAGACGCAAAATCCGGTGTGCTCGCAATGAAAAGTAGTAGCTGGCCCGACATATTTAACGAAACCGTGAAATTATCAGAGCAGCACACTGCTACAATCGGCTGCCGCTCGTTGGATATTCTGCATTGTGCGGCGGCAAAAATACTGAGTGCAACTGAATTCATAAGCACTGACGCGCGGCAGGCAAAACTGGCCGCTGCAATGGGTTTGAATTTAGTGACAATTTAGTCGCCAATCACCTCGGCGCGCTCGCGTCCAGCTTCGCGGCCATTCGCGATGTAATCTCAGGCTGAAATTGCTGGCTCAGCGGAGTCGCAGCTTTCGTGCGCAGGGTCCTGATCAGTTTTCCAATCGCCGCCATGAGCACGGCTCCGATGAAAACGTTGATTGCATCCGCCATTGTGGCGAGAGAACCGAGCGCAACGAGCAAGGTAGTCGCGGCGGCCGGTGGATGCGAAGCCTTCAGCATATTGCCCATGAATAACGTGACAATGATGGCAACAGCCGCCGCGCCTAATCGGGACGCAGTCAAAATATGGCCGGTGAGAACGGACGGTTC
>DASWRJ010000365.1:0-4752 GCA_036403255.1 Verrucomicrobiia bacterium | reverse complement strand
GAGACGCTGTTGAACGGAATTGGAGCTGATGGAGGAGCATATCTTGCAAGCGCGTTGCGGACCCTAATCGCCGCGGTGCAATTTCGCGATGCACCCGCTATCCCTGAGTCCACTTCGGGCTCGGTATTGCTCGCGAAATCGTACTACGCGCAATCTCGTTTTCATCTGGCGCAGGCGCTGCAATTCGCGCGCGAAGCGACCCAGCGCCAGCCGAAATTCGGGTTTGCCTGGGCGCGTTTGGCGGAGTTGCAATTCGCCTTCGGCGAGCGAAAAGCCGCTGAGGAATCCCTGGGCCGCGCCATGAAATTATCTCCCGTGCACGCGCAAGCGATGAGCACGTGGGGATTTGTGCTCGCCGCGAAAGGGGATTTTTCCGGGGCGCAAGCTACCTTCAATCGCGCCATTACTCTCGATAGCGCGCTCGGCAATGCCTGGCTCGGGCGCGGTCTTGCCAATATTCGCGGCGGGCATTTGCGTCAGGGCCGCGAAGATCTGCTCGTGGCAGCGGCGCTGGAACCGAATCGCGCCGTGCTACGCTCGTATCTCGGCAAAGCCTTTGCGGAAAGTTCGCACGATGACCGCGCCGCCAAAGAACTGAAGCTGGCTCAACGGATCGACCCTAAAGACCCAACTTCCTGGCTTTATGCCGCCCTGCTCAATGAGCAGCGCAATCGCATCAATGAAGCTATAGACGACCTGGAGCACTCCATCGAGCTGAACAATAATCGCCAACTATATCGCTCGCGCCTGTTGCTGGATGAAGACCGGGCCGTGCGCGGCGCAAATCTCGCCCGACTCTATGAAGACGCGGGCCTGACCGATCTGGCTTTCCGCGAAGCCGCGCGCTCAGCCAATATTGATTACGCTGATTTTTCTTCGCACTTGTTCCTCGCCAACAGCTACAACCAGCTTCGTGATCCCAAACAAATTAATTTGCGCTATGAGACGCCGTGGCTCAGCGAATATGTGATGGCGAACCTGCTTGCGCCTGTCGAGGCCGGAACGCTCTCGCAAAATATTTCCGATCAGGAATATGGCCGCTTGTTCGAGCGCAACCGCCTAGGACTCGTTTCATCGACTGAATACCGCAGCCGCGGCGATTGGGCACAGGGCGCGGCCCAGTACGGCATTTACAATAATTTCGCCTATTCGCTGGATGAGTTCTATCGCTCCCAAAATGGCTATCGGCCGAACAACGATTTGGATCAACTAACGCTTTCGTTGCAATTGAAGCAGCGCGTCACGCCGGATGATAATGCCTATTTTCAGGCGGTCTATTATCGCGCCACCTCGGGCGATTTGCGGCAGTATTACGATCAAAATAGTGCCGATCGCGATCTACGCGTAAAAGAAACGCAGGAGCCGCTGCTGCTCGGTGGTTGGAATCATCAATGGGGACCCGAGCACAATACTTTGTTTCTCGTCGGGCGATTTCAGGATTCCTTTTCGCTCCGCACAACCAACGCGAGCGTGATCGACAGCCAGCTCGCCTTTGGCGGAAGCACAATCCCTTCTTTCGACCGGTTGAGCGCGTCATTGAACTACCGGAATGACCTGGACCTGTACACCACGGAGCTGCAGCACATTTGGCAGCACAATCCGTGGAAAATTTTCGGCGGCGTGCGGTATCAAGCGGGCACATTTGATACCGGCAATCAGCTTGCGCCAGCACCACCCGTCCCATTCGTTTCGCCGACCAACGGCAGCTTCTCGACTGACCTGGAGCGATTCACTTTATACGGCTACGGCCATTGGCAAGCTGCGGATTCGCTGCTCCTGATTGGCGGCCTGACTTACGATTGGCTGCGTTATCCGGAAAATTTCCGAAATCCGCCCATCGCCCCGACGCAAGCGCGAGCCGACCGGTTTTCGCCCAAAGCCGGCCTGATCTGGACTCCATTTGCCGCTACCACCCTCCGCGCCGCTTACACACGCTCCCTGGGCGGAGTGAGTTTCGATCAAAGCTTCCAGCTCGAGCCGTCACAGATTGCGGGGTTTCAACAAAGCTTCCGCAGCCTAATTCCTGAGTCCATCTCCGGCGCTCTCTCGGCGCAGAAATACGAAACCATTGGCGTCGCTCTCGATCAGAAATTTCCCACGCGCACTTATGCCGGCATCTCCGCCGAAATGCTGCGCGCCAGTTCCGCCCAAACCCTCGGCGCCTACAGTTTTGTGCTGACGGACCCGAATTCCGGCGCTGCTTTTGGCCTTCGTGAATCATTGCGGTTCACGGAGCGCTCGCTGTTGCTCAGCCTCAACCAGCTCGTTGGCAAAGAATGGTCCTTTGGCGCGCGCTATCGCCTCACGCGCGCCGATCTGGATGATGCATTTCCTGGTATTCCCGCGGCTGCGCCGCTCTCGCCCACTTTCCAGGGCCCGCAGCATCCGGTCTCGACGCTGCACCAGCTCAATCTGTTCGCCATTTATAATCATCCGTGCGGATTTTTCAGCCAGGCCCAGGCGCTTTGGTCAGCTCAGGACAATTCCGGGTATGCCATTCCGGAGCCGGGTGACGATTTTTGGCATTTCAACTTTTTGGTCGGCTACCGCTTTCCCGAGCGCCGGGCAGAGATCAGCTTTGGCCTCCTTAATCTGACCGATCGCGATTACCGGTTGAGCCCGTTGACTTTATATTCGGAACTGCCCCGTCGCCGGACGGCGGTCGTAAACTTCAAATTTTATTTTTAACCGATGAGACTGCGCCTAAAATCGCTAATCCAAGGCTTGCCGATCTCAGAATACTGGATGCGTCCAGCTCATCGAAACGTGTTTGGCCGCGCGATCCACACCATCAGGTCAGCCCTGATTCGCATTGATTTTGGACATTTTTTCTGCCTAAATAAGTTGGAATCACCCAAATGAACCCAAAGAACCAGCGAAGGGCTTTGTGCCGCCCGCGCCCGATTGCGGCCATGGTTGGTTTTTGGCTGTCTATGCTGGCGTTCTTCTTCTGCACGCTCAACTCACGCGCACAGGGCCAGGGCTCGCCGCCAGGCGTTAAAACGCAACCTCAAAATCAATCTGTGCTCGCCGGCAGCTCAGCCACATTTTCCGTCATCGCCACCGGCTCCCCGCCGCTCAGCTATCGCTGGATTGGCCCGACCACTAGTTCGCTCGGGCCGGACGCCACCAATGCTGTGCTGATTTTGCCAAAAGTCGATGCCGCAAACGGCGGCGCATATTTCGTCGAAGTAACGAATCAGTTTGGAATGGTGCACAGCTCGAATGCATTTCTATTTGTCACTGCCATGGATTTTGGCGACGCACCTCTGCCTTATCCAACTATGCTCACAAACGACGGTGCGCGGCACATCATCGTGCCCGGAGTTTATTTAGGTCATGGCGTGTCCTATGAACCCGATGGACAGCCCGATCCGCAGGCCACAGCCGACTCTCTCGATGATGGAGTCGTTTTTCTCACTTCACTCGTGCGCGGCAACCCAGCAGCCGTGCAAGTGGTCGCATCTGTGAACGGCTTTCTCGATGCGTGGATCGATTTTCGCGGCAGCAGCAACTGGCAGGATACTGGCAATCAAATCTTCACGTCGGCGCCATTAAATCCCGGGACAAACATTTTAAGTTTCAATGTGCCCGCTGCTGCCATCACGGGCGTCACTTACGCTCGATTTCGCTTCAGCACCTCGGGCAATTTGCGCCCCAATGGGCTGGCCCAGGACGGCGAAGTGGAAGATTTCCGAATTCCCATTGTGGCGGTCGCGGCGGATTTGTGCATATCCAACACGATTGTGCCCGTGCCGGTGCTGCCGGGGACCATTGGCCACAGTTTATTGCTCGTAACCAACATTGGCCCATCGGTCGCGGCGAACGTTATCGTCACCAATGTGCTGGCAGGAGTGGATTTTATTTCCGTCCAGGCCGAGGGCGGCTCCTGCACAAACCAGAATGATACCATCGTCTGCAGCCTGGGAAACTTGGCCTTGCACGAAACCCGAAACATCCTGATCGATTTCAAGCCGCGCCAGAATTCCGCGCTCACGAATTTTGCTTTCGTCCGCTCAGACACTCCAGATCCGAATCCGGTCAACAATCGCGCTGTGCTTGCCTTCCGGGCCGCCCCACCGCTCGTCATTGTCACGCCGCCCCGTAGCCAGGAAGTCACCATTGGAGGCACGGTAACCTTTTCAGTGGAGGCCAAAGGATTCGGCACACTCAGCTACCAATGGTACAGCAACGGGATTCCCATTCTTGATGCCACTGGCCAAACATTCACGCTGCAAAATGCGCAGGATTCCGCCGCGTTCCAGGTGCAGGTATTTGACGCATTCGGCAACGTGTTCAGCCCGCTCGCATTCCTGGCCGTCGTGAAGCCGCCGCAATTGCTTGGTCAACCGGCTTCCCTGGCTGTGGCGCATGGAACGAGCATCGAGTTTCTCACCCAGGCGACGGGCACGCCGCCGCTCCGGTTTCAATGGCGGCTCAACGGGCTGAATATTCGCGGCGCTACCAATCCAGTTTATCTCATCACCAACTCGACCCGATTTGACGCTGGCACTTATACCGTCGCTGTCGGAAATGACGCGGGTGTCATCACCAGCGAAAAAGCTTTGCTCACTTGTACAGACATTCCCATCTACAATGGCTCAGATGCCTTTGGGAATCGCACCCCGCTGCCGCCTCCGGGTTTGCCCAACGCGAGCCCCTTCCAGGGCATTGTGCAGACGGACAACAGCAACGCCACTCGCGAAGCCGGTGAACCGTTCCATGCGGGCAAACTCGGCGGAGCCTCGATTT
>DASWRJ010000364.1:0-4326 GCA_036403255.1 Verrucomicrobiia bacterium | reverse complement strand
TGGCTTCGCGGCCGTCAGAGGCCACCACCGTAAATGCGAGATAACGGCTTTCCACCGCTTGATTGGGATCGAGAATCGCCGTCAAGAGAGTGTCCACGGGTTTTCCGGCAACGGTGGCCAAATCCGGCCCGAGCTCATTCCCCTGCCCTTTTAATCGGTGACAGATCGAGCAATTCTGCTGGTAGAGCGCAAGTCCCTTCCGCGTATCGCCTTTAATCCCGGCGACTGCTTCATATTGCTTCACTACTTTGGCGCGTTCCGCGCGCGCTACAGGATCCGCCGCCACCGTCGTTTCGCGCAGGTTCATGGGGATCACCGAGCCGCCCAATTCCGCGGTCTTTTTCAGCGCCGCCTCAAGCCGTGCAGCCGATGCATGGCGGCCAGTCTGCAAGATGGCCAGCATGGTCACTGCATGGGCCGTCGCCGAGCTTAGCACTGCGTTTTGAATGTTTGCATCGCCTGGATCGTGGTCCGCAATTTCCAATAGCGCTTGCGCAGCCCGGCGGTCCCGCGATTCGCCCAGGCTTAACGCAAGCTGATACCGCACCCTGATGTCAGGGTCCTTGCTCAAGGCGAAAACCTTGTCCAACAGGGGGCTCTTAGATAACCGGCGCAGGAATGCTTCGCTGATCAAAACCGCATGCTCGCGCACGGCCGCGGAGGAATCACTTAAGCGGCTGGCCAACAACTCCGGACTAAGCGCGCCCAGAACATCCAGGATATGCAGCGCATGAATACGGGTCAGCGGGCGGGCGCTCTCCAGCGCCTTTGCAAGCTCAGCCAGAGGCGGCGTTTTCTGCGCATGCAAAAGCAATCGTTGCGCAGTATCGCGCTGCCAGCCGCTCGGACTGTCCAGCGCGGCCACGAGAGCCGCAGGTTCCAGCCCATCCAGCCTCGGGATGGCTCGCGGCTTTACCCCGATTGGATAGACACGATAAATACGCCCCTTATCAAAACCTGCCCGCAAATCGAAGCGCCGCTGAATGTCCTGCGGGATCCATTCGGGATGCTCGATGACGAGCCGGTACATGTCCGCAATGTAAAGCGCGCCATCGGGTCCGGTCTTGAGCATCGTGGGGCGAAACCAATTGTCGCTTGAAGCAAGGAATTCACTCTCTTTTTCATCAGCGGCGCGATGGCTTTTGAAAGTTACTCCGTCTGGTTCAAGCACTTCCCGATGCACGAGATTATGCACCGGCTCGCTGACAAATACGCTTCCTGCAAATTCCGGCCCAAACAATTCATCTCGATAAGGGGTCGGGCTGTTCCCGCTGGTTACATGATTTGCTGCGAAGAAGTCGTTGAACCGCTGCAACGTTTTGCTCGCCGGGTAACAGCGGCCTGAATCCGGATAATTCGCAAGCATCTGTCGCGTGGTTTTTACGGCCAGCGAAGGATTACGAATCAGATAGTGCTCGGGCAAAAAGTAATGCCAAAGCCAGTTGGGATTATTATTTCCAAACCAGTTGCCCCAATCGTCGCGATGCCGGCCGTATTGCGTCTGGCCGGCAATCGCTTCAAACAATATTTTATCGGGTTGAATCCGAAAATCGTGCTGACGCAAATTGACCGGTTTGAGGCTTGGTGAGGTCGAGACCGGGATCACCTGCCCACCGCTATCCCCATTCGCGCCGTAGAGCCAGTCATCCAGTCCATAATCAAATCCGTTCAAGCGGTGCTGCTGATTGCCCTCGACGAAACCGGTAAAGAGCTTTTTGCGGACGTCCGCTTTTCCATCTCCATCCGTGTCCTCGGCGTAAAAAATATCGGGCGCTGAACTCACGATTACTCCCCTGCCCCACGGATAAAGGCCGGTTGGAAAAGGAACGCCTTCCAGGAACACAGTCGCTTTATCGTAAAGCCCATCTCCATCTGTATCTTCGAGATACTTCACTCTGCCGCCCGGCTTGCCCTGCTCGTCAATACCGCGCGGATAATCGCCCATCTCCACCACCCACAGTTTTCCATCAGCACCCCACTCAAATGCGATCGGGTCCTGCACAAGTGGTTCGCTGGCGACGAGTTCAACGGTGAAGCCCGGCCGCACGCGAATGGCCGCACGCGATTTTTCGGGCGAGAGCGGCTGGGGTTGCCCGGCTTGCAGGAGTTGTTTGAACGTGCGGCGCTCGACATGATCAGGCAGGTTCGCAGTGTCCTCGTTTTGCACCCACATGGTTTGGTTGCGAAACCAGACGCCGTTGTCTGGATGCGCGCCACCGCGTGAGATCATCGGAATTGCATTGGCCTGCGCCGATCTGGTGCTTGCGACCACTTCATCGGTCCAACCAATTTTCCAGCCGAGCCGATCATTAGCTTTCGAGGTAAACAGGTAAAGCGCGTAGCGCTCGGGATTGGAAAACAGCACATGGTCGTAGCCATCGCCGCTCACATCAACAAAGCGCAACCCGGCGTCGCGCCCCTGGTCATCCACAATCATCGTTCCGGCGGGCAAGCCAAAGCCAAAATTGGTCCAGCGTTGCGTGGCAGGGCTCCATTTGAAAACGGCGCTTTGTTTGGGATTGCTGACGATCACCTCGCAGACACCGTCATGATCCAGATCCCGCAGGCGCACGCCCAGATCTTTTCCGCCTTCGGCAGTCCATACGGGTTGGCCGTCAATTTCCAGGCCCGAAGTTGGAATCATGGGCACAAGCGCAGCGGCCGCAGGCGGATAATTTTCAAGGGCGGTTTCTTTAGGATGGTAAAGCACCGCTGTGCGAGCATTTGTAAACACGCCAAATTCAACTCCAGAGTAGCGCGCGGTTGCGTTCTGCGCCGGCTTCCTCGAGCCGCCAGGCACGGCGGTTTTGAGCCAGCTTTTTGTTTGTGGCTGCCAAACGCGCGAGTTCGCCCCGTCATAGACATCGAGAAAACCGTCATTATCCAAATCGACCAGCCGCACCATGCTGTCCAGGCCGCTTGCGGTGCGCAAAGGTTTTCCGGCCAGCAAAAATTGGTTCAACCGATCGTAAGCCTCTCGAAAATTGAGAAACTTGACCTTCGGCCCATGCTTCTTCGCCGCGTAGTCGATCAGATCGACCATTTGTTCAGGATTGATCCAGCCATGCGGATGAAAAATCATCGTGAACACGCCCTGCTTGATCACAGTCGCATCGACTGCCGCTTTCCAATCAGCTACCGTCAGGTTATTTGTCGGCCGATGCGTGTTCTGCGCTTCCCAATCGCTCGGCACAATGCACGGAAACTCCCAGCACACATTATCCACCACATACGGATAAGGATAATCCTCGATCCAATTGGCAAAGCCGGAAAGACCCAGCCGCGTGATGGCGTTAGTTTGCGCAGGAAAATATTTACGGAACTTTTCGCGTCCATCGGGGTCCACTACAAGTTCTTTGGGAAGCTGCGGATCATTTGGCGTCAGCAACAGCATGATCGACGAATCAATCCCGAGGAAATGGCCCTGCTTCGAGACCTGGCTGAATATCTCCGAATAAAAGCGCGGGCTGGGACTGTTCATCGAGTCGCAGCACGGCATCCGGAAAGCGACCGGTTGATTGCCCGGAATTTGAAACAGGAGGTCTACGCCGTTGTGATAATTCGCCGCCGGGGAATCAAAGCTGCCATTGGCCAGGAAAGGGCAAGGGTGGGTCATCGAGTGGACTTCGAGGGAAAGGCCTTCGCGCAACCAGCCAGTGAAGAGCGGATGCTGCACGTCATTGGTGTTGCACATGATGCTGACTGGCGCGCGCCCATCGATTTGCTTCAAGCGCGTCAGCAATGGCCGCAGCACCTTTTCGTATTTTGTCGGTTCACGCAGGTCATCGATGGCCAGCACGACCACTGCCTCCACGCCCGGTTCACCGATCCATTGTGGCGTGGTGAGCTTCGGGAAACCGCGATGCACTTTGAACGGCCCGGACTCATGCAGGTAGGTGAGACGATTGGCGGTAGATTCGGCCGCCGACAGGTTCGTCAGCGGCATCAGGACAATTGCCAAAATAGACATCCAACAAACAAAAACTGAACAACGTGCGACGTGCAGGACGAAGCAGCGCGATTGTTTGCTGGAGGTGGCAGTGGAAACATTAGCGCATTCGTGTTGGCTCTTTTGCGGATGAGAAGTGCTGAAGTGCATGAATGACAGAATACCGCCCTCGCATCGCTGGCTGCCAGTCAAAACTTGCTGCCCTGCGCTACGAATAGGATAGCAGCCTCATCAGTTTAATCAGCACCTGCTCTACTGTTATGGAAGCCAAACCTGCTAGGTGCCCGATTAGGCTCACTCGGTCCGACAGCGGCCTCCAGATAGCTTCGTTTGTCGGACCCCAAATTAACACGCTCGGCACATCCAGTGCCGCGGCA
>DASWRJ010000363.1:0-4424 GCA_036403255.1 Verrucomicrobiia bacterium | reverse complement strand
CAGCGAATGTCGCCGCTCTTCCCTTCTTTTTCCACAAGCTGTGTCGCTCCGCCGATTGATATTTCCAGCGATGTCTTGTTCAATGCAATTTCGGCCTGCGTTTTGGCGCAAAAGGCAAATGCGCTTGCCGTTATTAAGGTTAAAAAGATTTCAAGCGAATATTTCATAAGAAGAAAGTGGTGGCTGGAGCCGGAATTGAACCGGCGACACAAGGATTTTCAGTCCTCTGCTCTACCGACTGAGCTATCCAGCCACGACCCATTTGCCATGAGCAAACAGGAGCCGCAAAATAAATGAATGGCCTGTGATTGCAAGCACAGAAAACCCCATGATCTGCCGCTTGCGTTCGCTTTGCCAAATAACTCCCTTAAGGCGCTCCAGAATAATGGCATGGTTCGGCTAAATTGGGTGCATTAACTCGCCGCTAAGTTAGGAGTTTTCCTCATTCTTTTGTCTCAATTTTGGATGTTTGTCTTTCGAAATGGCTTCGCAACGAGAATAAATTTCCGCTTCGCGCGGCGAAACCGCCCGGCAAAACAATCCACTCCGACAGGTTTCTTGAATTTTCCCGACACTTGGCGGATTTGCAACAGGACCTCAATGGCCAGCCTGCGGGCACCTGTCCTCTGCTGTGTCCCCGTAATGCTTGTATTGAGTGCTCCTATAAGTCTAAAGCCCCTTTCAGCGCCTAATGGGTTCAAAGTTGCCGCTTCTCTCGCAAGCATCTGTAAAACGAAAATGGCAAACCCATTGCTCAGCAGAAAGGGCTGATAGACCGCTAAATAGCACCTATTGGCACTTGTTCTGCTAAACAGCCAGTTCGATATGGGTTTGCCATTTATTAGCAAGCAGGCGAAGAAGCGCGATCACATTGTCGCCATCGACCTGGGTAGTCGCACCAGTAAAGCGGTGCATCTGCAAAGGCGCGGCGACCGTTTCAGCCTCTTGAGCTATGCGATTTTGGATGCTCCAGCGCAGGAGAAATCTTTTTCCAGCGACGTGCTGGGTAATCATTTGCGAGCGTTGAATGACGAGTTAAAGAACACGCGCTCGAAAAAAATCACGCTCACAGTTGGAGTGACCGATTCCCTTTTGCGCCAGGTTGAAGTTCCCATGATGCCTGCCGCCGATATCCGGCAAATGCTCAAGTTCAATTCCAAGACTTATTTGCAGCAGGACCTGCCGGACCACGTTTTTGATTGTTTCATCCTCCCGCAGCAAGCTCCGCCGCCCAAATCAGCCGATGGCAAATCAGGCGAAGCCTCGCGGCCTTCTGGTCCGCCCAAAATGCGCGTCGTTGTTGGGGGAGCAAAAAGAAAAATGATGGATGACCTGGCCAATGCTGCAAAAATAGCTGGCTTGGCCGCCGAGCAAATCGTGCCCTCTCTCCTGGGCCCAACCAACGCCTTTGAAATGGCCGAACCCGCCGCGTTTGCCAAAGAAATAATCGCCATCGTGGATATCGGTTTCAAAAATACGACCATCAGTATTCTGCAATCGGGCGAAGTCATCTTGAATCGTGTTCTGGCCATTGGTGGAGACCGGATTACTGCCGCTCTGGCCGAATCAATGAATATCAGCTACGCCGAGGCGGAAGGCATCAAGGTCGGCATGCCCACCGAAGTGCAGCAAGCCATGGAAGGAATTCTCAATCCGCTCGGCCGCGAGTTGCGCGCCTCAATCGATTTTTTCGAGCATCAACAGGACAAAACCGTCAGCCAGGTCTTTCTTTCAGGCGGCTCGGCCCGGAGCGAGTTCATTGTGCAATCACTCCAAAATGAGCTGATGGTGCCATGCAAGAGCTGGAACCCGGCGCAATTTCTGGATCTGGCTCTCCCACCTGAAAAGATGGGTGAATTTGAGCAAGTAGCCCCGCAACTGGTAGTCGCCATCGGTGCGGCAGCCGCTGGATTTTAATTTATGCCAATCTCAATCAATTTGCTGGCAGAGGCGCATGCAACCGAGGAAATGCGGCGCAAAGACCCGGTGAAGCGCGCTTTGCTCGCTGCCATCGTTATCGTCGCCGTGTTCCTCGTCTGGAGCAGCATGCTGCAACTGAACTTGATCCGCTCCAAAGCCGAGTTGGGCCACCTCGAGAGCAGTTGGAAAAACATCGAAAAGAAATACACCGTCGCGGTTGATCTCCACCGCAAGGCCAAGGAAGCCGAGGAGAAAATCACGGCTCTTCAGCAAATGTCCACCAACCGCTTTCTCTGGGGCAACGTGCTCAACGCTTTCCAGATGACTCTAGGTGGAGTGGAAAATATCCAGGTGTCACGCTTGCGCGCGGATCAAACTTACATCATCAGCGAAGAAGCGCATAAGCCTAACGAAAAGCCGACGCATGGCCCGACTTCCACGGAAAGAATTACCTTGTTGATTGATGCCCAGGATTACAGCCCGCAAATCGGCGGCCAGGTAAATCATTACAAAGCCAATATCGCCACCGAGCCCTTCTTCCAAAGCAATCTCAACAAGACCAACGGTGTCCTCCTTTTAAGTCAATCACCGCCGCTGGTGGATGGCAGGCGCGGCAGCTACGTGAAGTTCAGCCTGCAATGTTCATTTACGGAGAAGGTGCGGTAATATGAAGAATTTGCCCAAAGAAAAACGAGACCACCTGATTTTGATTGTGCTCGGGACTGTCGCGTGCGTGGTGGGGATTTGGTACACGCTTTTGGCGGCCCAACGCAAAGGGATGAACAAGCTTGCTCAGCAAATCACCGAGCAGCGCACGAAAGTGGATCATGCCGAGCAGATGGTGAAATCAACCATTGATCTGCAGCAGAAACAGGAAGTGCTTCAAGCCAAAGTCTCAACCATTGAGAAAGGCATGGCCTCCGGAGACATGTATTCCTGGATCATTCAGACCATCAACAAATTTTCCGCGGGGCGCAAAGTCGAGATTCCCCAGTTCAGCCGCGAAGTCACCGCGGATGTCGGTATATTGCCGCGCTTTCCTTATAAGTCCGCGGTCTTCACCGTGCGCGGGACGGCCTTCTTCCATGATTTCGGCAAGTTCATCGCCGATTTTGAGAATACCTTTCCGTTCGTCCGTGTGCAAAACATTGAGATCGAACAAAATTCCGGCGCCTCAAGCAGCGGTGCTGCGAGCCTGGGCACGTCGAGCGCCGGCGCGCAAGAACATCCTGAAAAGCTTACTTTCAAGATGGAGATTGTGACCCTGATCAACCCGAACTCGAATTACTAAGAGGAGACGCCATGTTCACTTTCAAATCACCATCAGCCAAATCTACCACTGCGAAATTGGACTCGGGCGCAATCATGCTCTTCGCCTTGCTCGCACTGGCCCTGCTCGTCGGCCTGAATAAGTCCGCAGCGGCGGTTAGCTCTGCTTCCGCAGCTCGTGATGCGCTAACCAATGATTTTTCCGGCGGCACTAAGTCTATCTTTATTGATGATCCGCAGGTCGGCCGGGATCCGTTTTTTCCCGATTCCAAGCGGCGGATCGGGCAAGCTGTAAAAGCCGGCACGCCGCTCAATTATTCCAATCTTAATTTGCAAGGTATTTCCTCTGTCAGGGGCAAACGTTACGCGATTATCAATACTCGAACGTTCGAAGTGGGAGAACTGGGCGGCGTAAAAGCCGGCTCTGAAACGATCAAACTCAAATGCGTGGAAATTAAAGAAAAATCGGCCGTTGTCAGCATCGATGGCCACCTTCAGGAAATTTTTCTCGGATCTCGTTTATGATTTCGCCACTTCATCCCCCCAATTCTTTGAAACTGTCACCTATGAAAATAAAAACCACCTCACTCATACTGTTCCTGGCTTCGAGCCTGGTCTGCCTGGCGCAGGACAGCAATCCCAATCCGCCTGATGCGGCGCCGAAACAGGCCCCGCCTCCATCTCTGGTGGATCCCACGCCCGCGCCGGCTCCGGCAGTGCCGGCTCCAGCCCCTGATCCGGCCACGCCCGTCGTTCCGCCGACACCGCCACCTGCTGCCGATCCGGCCACGCCGCCGGTTCCGACGCCGACGCCAGCTGTGGACCCCACAGTTCCGGTGACGCCGCCGCCGACACCAGCCCCGGCCGCCGATCCAGTGCCTGCCGTGCCGCCAGCGGCCACGCCCGCACCTGGCGCGCCTGCCACACCTTCTCCTGCGGTCAATCCGACCACACCCGCGCCCGCCGTGAATCCGGTGGTGCCGAACGGCACGCCAGCAGGTGAACCAGCCGGCGCCCCCGCGACGCCGGATCAAACAGCCCCGTCCGCAGCTACAGCCGCCGCTCCTGGCACTGCAGCTCCAGGAACTGCCGCAGCTCCGTCAGGCAATCCTGATACCGTGCCGCTGATTGTGATTGAAGATGTGCCCCTCACGGATGCCATTCGCAACCTGGCGCGCCAATCGAATCTGAATTTTCAATTTGACCCCCGGGTGATGTCCTCGAACCAGCCGAAC
>DASWRJ010000362.1:0-4768 GCA_036403255.1 Verrucomicrobiia bacterium | reverse complement strand
CATTTTTGGAACCATGCTCGGCAGGGCGACCGTTGTTAGATAAGATGCTGCGTATGCGCCAATCGCCATAAAGCCGGCATGACCCAGTGAGAATTGCCCCGTGTAGCCATTTACCAGGTTTAGACTTACCGCTAAAATAATATTTATCCCAATGCTGATGATGATGCGCAGGAAATAAGGATCGATGTACGATGAAGCGAATGAGACACCCAGGCTCAATAAGATAAAAGCAGTCAGGCTGATTTTAGGGCTAAGTTTAATCACACTTTTTCCACTTGGCTTTTTCCCAGCAGGCCGGCGGGTTTGAAAAGGAGTATCCCGATCAAGATCGCGAATGCGATGGCATCTTTGTAGGTCGAGTATTTGGTTCCTGCAACTATGGTCTCGATTAACCCAATTGTGAAGCCGCCCAGCGCGGCTCCGGGAATATTACCGATGCCACCCAAAACGGCGGCCACAAATGCCTTCAAACCCGGCAGCACCCCCATTAGGGGATCAATGGATGGATAATTTTGGGCATACAGGATTCCGCCCGCCGCAGCCAGCGCTGAGCCCAGCCCAAACGTAAATGAGATCACGACATTGTTATTTATCCCGACCAGCGCGGCGGCCTGAGGGTTGAATGAGAGGGCCCGCATGGCCGTGCCCATCTTTGTATTCATAACGATGAAGCGCAATCCAATCAGCAGGATGATCGTGGAAACAAAGACGCTCACCTGGTTGCTGCTCAGCGCCAGGCCCCCGAGCCCGCCTATTTCTGTGCTGGGCAAAAGGTTAAAAGTTTTTGGGTCCGCCCCAAAAATTTTCTGGCCACCGTATTCAAGCAGGAAAGAGACGCCGATGGCGGTGATCAGGACAGTTAATTTCGAGCGGTCGCGCAGCGGTTTATAGGCCAGCTTTTCAATAATGATGCCGAGCAATGCGCAGGCAGCCATGGCTGAAACGAGGACAATAACTCCAGCGGCAATGGGTGAGTTTGGCGCAATTTTTTTCGCGTGCGGAGCAGCATAATACCCAATGAACGCGCCCACCATAAAAACATCGCTATGGGCAAAATTGATGAACCTCAGAACTCCGTAAACCATCGTGTAACCCAGCGCGATAAGAGCGTAAATCGAACCCAGGGAGAGACCATTGATGAGTTGCTGGATGAATTCTAACATGCCTCAGCAGATTGCCCGGAGAAAAATTTGGCAATTTTGAAAGCCCATTTTAAGGAGCAATGGTCTGCACGTATTTAAACTGGCCGTTCTTGATGGTAACGATCACCGCTGGTTTGCTTGCATTGCGCTTTTCGTCAATCCGTGTTTTTCCGGTTATGCCTTGAAAGTCGCTGGTGCCGGCAATGGCATCTCGCAGTTGCGGTTCCGCTGTCGTGCCAGCTCGCTTCATCGCATCCGCCAGCACCATCGCGGAATCATATCCCAGAGCAGCCATGGCATCGGGCACTTCGTTATACTTCGCTTTGAATTTCTTCACGAACTCCTGAATGACCGGCGATGTGTCTTCCGGGGAATAATGGGTCGAGTAGTAGCAACCTTCGATGGCACTGCCGCCGATTTCGATAAGCTTGGGAGACTCCCAGCCATCACCACCGAAAAGTGGAACAGTGACACCGAGTCGGCGCGCCTGCAGCGCAATCAGGCCAGCTTCGGTGTAGTACCCGGGAACGAAAACAGCTTCGGGATTGGCTGCTTTGATTGCTGTTAATTGCGCGTTGAAATCTTTGTCCCCGCCGCTGTATCTCTGCTCTGCCACAATCGTTCCGCCGTCAGCCACAAAGCGCTGCCTGAAAAATTCTGCAAGGCCCACACTGTATGGCGCTTTGACATCCAAAAGAATGGCCACCTTGTTTACTTTCAGCGTGCTCTTGGCGAACTTTGCCATCACGGTCCCTTGAAAGGGATCAATGAAGCACACCCGAAAAATATAATCTCCAACCTCCGTCACTTTGGGATTGGTTGAGGAAGGTGAGATCATCGGGATTTTGTTTTCCTGGCAGATCGGCGCAGCTTCCAGCGAACGGCCTGATGCAACTTCCCCCAAAACCGCCACGACCTTGTCCCGCGAAATCAGCTTGCTGACGATGGTGGCCGCTTCACCCGCTTTGGACTGATCATCTTCATAGATGAGCTTGATTTTTCTTCCCAGCACGCCCCCTCCGGCATTGAGTTCTTCGACCGCCAGTTCTGTTCCATGATGGGAGGACTGGCCAAAGGTCGCTTCCGTGCCGGTCAGCGAGGCGTACTCGCCTACTTTTATTGTATCTGCAGCGGCGGAATCCGAGCCAGCCGGCTTGTTGCATCCGGTCCAGAGTAGGAGCGAACAACTCAGCAAAATGGAGACTAAAAGCTTTGGTTTTATCATAATTTTCTCACCGCGTTCAACGCTCTGGCGATTAATAGACTGGCCGTGCGAGCAAACTAGAGAATTTCCCACGCGGATTCAACCTTGATTCATATTGACCAATTTGCCTCCCCGGAGCACCCGAAAGCGCGATCCGCGCCAGACAACTTTGTTGCCCAGGAAAGCCCCGGCCCAGATGGCCATCTGCAGCAAATCTTTAATCGGAGCGATAACAAGGGAGGAGAGTTGCCATTTGCCGGTCAACTTGTGTTCGCAGTATGCGCCGGAAACCATGCGGAACAGCAGCAGGCTGCAAACCGCGATTGCGGTCGGTGCGGTGCTCTCGCATATGAACCAAAGCAGAGGCCAGAAGGTGGCGTTGCTTAACACGCTGAAAAAGTACGCCGTCGGCTGGCAGAATCGAATCGTTCGCGCCCACCGCGATTGATGCGCCCAGACTTCCCTCCAACTCATCGGCGAGAGCAGGCACGCGACCCTGATCGGGCTGAGCACAATCTCTTTGCCGCTTCGTGCGATGCGCTGGCCCAGTTCATAATCGTCCGCCAGATAATCCAGAAGTGCTTTGGCCCCGCCTATATTCTGCCAGACATTCCTCGGCACAGCCATGACCGCACCGAGCGCAAAATCCAGCGGCTTGAGCGTTCGCGCCTGGAGCACCTGGCTCCAAAAATCCGCATTCACCGCAAAGGCTTCCCAGCGCATGGCCAGATTGTCCGCGCCGCGCAGTTCATAAAAACAATTCACCAGACCAACCTCGGTCTTTTGCATTGGCCGGACGAGTTCCACCAGAAAACCCGGCTCCACGAATACATCCGCATCACTGAGAACGATCACCTCGTGCCGGGCGTTCGATTCAATTTGGGCCAGCGTCGAAATTTTTGGGTTTGCGCCCAGCGGCTCTGGGCAAATTACCAGGTGGGCGTCC
Source organism: Verrucomicrobiia bacterium (assembly GCA_036403255.1). Lineage (GTDB taxonomy): Bacteria > Verrucomicrobiota > Verrucomicrobiia > Limisphaerales > JAQGOV01 > JAQGOV01. The sequence goes on along the minus strand of DASWRJ010000362.1, from coordinate 1,476 downwards.
AGTTTCGGATGGGCGAGGATCAGTTCCTTGACCACGCTGCAAACCGGATCATCAGTTGATGCAACTCCGAAAAGGATTTGCATCGGGCCGGGATAATTTTGATTCATCCAGCTCGCGAGGCACTTTGCTGTATGCGCATCGCGGCCTTTGAGTGGCTTGAGCAACGTAATCGAAGGAAAAAAGGACCGGCCAGCGGCGCGTCTGTGCAGCGGAAATCCAAACGCAGCCAGCCATTGCCAAAGGGTGAGAACACCGCTGAGGATGGCCAGCGCTGCCAGGCTGCCGCGTAAAAGCACGGCTGCTTCTAAACGGAGGCGCGTTGCTGGGCAAGCGCGATTTGGGCGGGGAACTGCTCGTTTTCTTGCTTTTGGCTGGCCGTTAGGTTGTCCAATTCATCAAATCAACCTGCCCGGGCTGGAATATTTTCATTTTGGAAAAGTTTTGCCCAAATTTGTCGATATTTTCTCGAAGCGGTGAAATCTCTTCGCTCCTGGGCCGATTGACTCCTTGCGCCAGGGGTGGCATGGGGTAAAATCAGTTGACCTGCGGGAAGGCCGGTCATAAATTACGCCTCCCATTGCTTAGGCATCCAAAGTAGCTCAATGGTAGAGCAATCGGCTGTTAACCGATCGGTTGTAGGTTCGAGTCCTACCTTTGGAGCCAATTTGCAAGTGCTTGAACCGCAAGCGGCGGCTCTCCACCAGAGGCTCCAAAAGCACTCAAAAACCCCCAACTGTCAGTAAAAGTGTCAGTAAACCGCAACCAAAACGGGTGACTCCACCAGGATTCTTGCGGACTCGCTCACTACACTGGCAGAACTCCTTAACGGGCCAAACTAGCCTGCCTGTATGCTTCACGTTGGAAAGAAAAAAGCATGCAAAAAGGGTACCGATTATTCAAAAGAGCTGGCACTTTTTACGGAGAGGACATGAGCAGTGGCAGGCAGATCAGTCTGCGCACCAAAAACCGAAAAGAAGCCGAGCGCCCTTCCCGTTGCTAAAAACAAAACTGTGCGCAATGCCCACCTGCTCCTTGCGTTGGCCAGAATGTATCTCAGCGCCAATGTTCCCAATGCTCAATTGAACCTGTTGACTAAGCTAGGACGCCAATCCCGCCAGAACCGTTGCGCTCGACAAATGCGCTGACGCCATCTTCACCTACAATTGTTCCCTCACGTCAAATTTGGCGGCCCCTCACGGCCATCTATGCGCAAGCACTCATAGGGCGTGCACAAATGAATCTTTAAACCCAATCACCAGAGCACCAACTGATTATGACTTTCTGGAAAATACTTTGAAAGATCATCCGGATTATCCGCGTATATAAGCTTGAAAGCAAAAACCTCCGGAAGGCATGAACCTTTATGGAGCATCTCTGTTTCGCAGATTTGGGAATTAGTTCCGTGGATTTGCCAAGTCCGAATAAGAGATTTGGAGTCGAGCCAAGCTTTATGAATCAGTAAAACCAAATGAAAGC
>DASWRJ010000361.1:0-4805 GCA_036403255.1 Verrucomicrobiia bacterium | reverse complement strand
TCTTCGTTATCAGGTTTGCCCGCAGGCGAGATGACAACATTATCACCGATGCGGGCGTTTTTATCGATGATAGCATTCTCGATGCGAGTGTTCTGCCCAATGCCGATCCGGGGTTTGCCGAGAACTTCATTTTCCAAAATGGATGCCTGCGATTCGTAATAATCGCCGCCCATGTAAATGACCCGATCGAGCGTACTGCCCGCGCCAACAATGCTGCGAATGCCAATAAGCGAGTGCGTGATAGTGGCATGGTTGATAATGCAACCATCGGAAATGATGGCGTGATTGATTTGCGCGCCATTGATTTTCGAGGCTGGCAGGAAACGGCCACGCGTAAATATCGGCGCGCTCATATCGAAGAAATTGAAGCGCGGCAGTTCGGAAGTGAAGTCGAGGTTCGCGTCGAAGAATGAAGCAATTGTTCCAATATCTTCCCAATAGCCCTGGTAAATATAAGAAAAGACGCGGTGCTTGGAAATGGCGTCAGGAATGATGTGCTTGCCAAAATCGGCAAAGGTATTGTCCAGCAGCCGAATCAGGACTTCGCGGTTGAAAACGTAAATGCCCATTGAGGCGAGGAAATATTCGTCCTCACCTTCGATGTCCAAGGGGCCGTACCAATCGCGCTCGAGGCGCAATGAATCGAGCACCGCCGGGTCTTTTGGTTTCTCCACGAAGCGCGTAATGCGGCGCTCTTTATCGATCTCCATGATGCCAAAGGATTGAGCGTCATTGCGAATAACCGGGATAGTCGCCACCGTAAGTTCCGCACCAGTTTCCACGTGCTGCGCGAGTATCCGCCGGAAATCCATGCGATAAAGTTGGTCGCCGCTCAGGATCAGCATGTACTCGAAATCGTGATTGAGGAAATGAACCAAATTCTTGCGCACGGCATCGGCTGTGCCCTGATACCAGGAAGCGTCAGTGTAAGTCTGTTCGGCAGCCAAGATCTCCACAAAACCGCCCGAAAAATGATCGAATTTGTAGGATTGCGAGATGTGCCGGTGCAGGGAAGCGGAGTTGAACTGCGTCAGCACATAGATACGCTTGAGATTGGAGTTGATGCAATTGGAGATGGGAATGTCCACGATCCTGTATTTCCCCGCCAGCGGTACCGCTGGTTTGGAGCGTTCTTTGGTCAAAGGGAACAACCGCGTCCCCTGCCCTCCACCCATAATCACGGAAAGTACGTTCCCGAGATTGGGCGACATGCGTTTGCCTTGCGCCATACAGAAATCCTTTCTTGGAATTGCTTCGCTAGTTCTATACCCTTTTAGCTGGAAGCAGCGCAAGCGCATTGCGCCGCGAAATGGAAACTTTATGTGCGGCATTGTTGGATACGTTGGCAAACAAAAGGCGGCCCCAATCCTTCTCGATGGCTTGCGGCGGCTTGAATATCGCGGGTATGACAGTGCTGGAGTGGCCATTTTGCGGGATTCAACTCTGCAAATGCGCAAAAAAAAGGGCAAGATCGAGGAAGGCCTGGCTCGATTAGTGGCAAATGATGGGCTGGAAGGCATGCTGGGCGTCGGCCACACGCGTTGGGCCACCCATGGCCCGCCCTCAGATGAAAACTCCCATCCGCACCTTGACCAAAGCGGGCGGATTGCTGTCGTCCACAATGGCGTCATTGAGAATTACGAACGCATCAAAGAGCGCCTGATCCAGGCCGGACACACCTTTAAATCTTCCACCGACACCGAGGTCCTTTCCCACCTGATTGGGGAGCATTACGAACGTTTGACCCGGGGCACGCATGGCCAAGGCGCTGCGGCACATGGTTCGGATGGGGTGGCGCAGCCGGTCCTGACCCGTGCTGTCATGAATGCGCTCAAAGAAGTGATCGGCGCATATGGCATAGCTGTCATTTGCTCTGATTGCCCAAACCTGATAGTAGGTGCGCGGCGCGGCTCGCCATTGATAGTTGGGGTCAGCGAAGGGGAGAACTTTTTGGCCAGCGATGCCAGCGCGATTGCGCAGCACACGCGTCGAGTGATTTACCTGAACGATTATGATGTAGTGACGCTGACCCCGGATAAATTCGATGTCAGCCGCCTTGGCACAGACCTACCCAATGTGCAAATTTCACGGCTGGAGTTTAGCAGCCAGGACACCGAGCGCGGAGAGTTTCCGCATTTCATGCTCAAAGAAATTTTCGAGCAGCCGCGAACGGTCCAGAATGCCTTGCGCGGACGCGTGGACCTCGACGAGGCGACGGCGAAGTTTGGCGGGTTGAACATGAGCCTGGCTGAGTTGCGGGCGGTGGATCATATCGTGATACCCGCGTGCGGCACGAGCTGGCATGCTGCTTTGATTGCCGAGTATTTGTTCGAGGAATTTGCGCATATTCCGACGGAAGTGGAATACGCCAGTGAATTCCGCTATCGCAACGCACCAATTGAAAAGCACACGCTTGTGCTGGTCATCACGCAATCCGGCGAAACGGCTGACACACTTGCCTGCCTGCGAGAGGCGAAACGGCGCGGGCATAAGGTCCTGGCAATTTGCAACGTGGTAGGTAGCACGATTGCGCGAGAAGCTGATGGCGGCATTTATCTCCACGCCGGTCCGGAAATTGGCGTCGCATCGACAAAAGCGTTTACGTCGCAGGTAACCGTACTGGCTCTGCTGGCGCTGCTCATGGGCAGGATCCGCATGCTCTCGCTCAGCCGGGGGACGCAAATCATTCGCGCTCTGGAAAGCGCTCCAAAGCAGCTTGAATCTGTTCTTGCGCAAAACGACGCCATCAAACGCATAGCGCTGAAGTATGCGGCTGCTGAAGATTTCTTCTTTTTAGGGAGGCAATATAATTTTCCACTTGCGCTGGAAGGCGCGCTCAAATTGAAGGAGATTTCCTATATTCACGCGGAGGGTTATCCAGCCGCTGAAATGAAGCATGGCCCAATCGCCATGATCGACGAAAAGACTCCGAGCGTAGTTGTCATTCCTTCAGATTCGATTTACGAGAAGACCTTTAGCAACTTGCAGGAAATCAAGGCCCGCAAAGGGCCGCTCATCGCTATTGCCACTGAAGGAAATGAACGCATCGCGAAGGAAGTGAACGATGTGATTTTTCTACCCCCTGCAATGGAAGCGATATTCCCATTGCTGGGTGTCATTCCGCTGCAGCTACTGGCCTATCACATTGCCGTGGCCCGCGGCTGCGATGTGGATAAACCACGAAATCTGGCCAAGAGCGTGACAGTGGAGTGAGTGGGGTTGTGTACCGGCAACGACCTGCGGGTTGAGCCAATGCTCTTCTGTCCATCTGGAGGTCAACTTTTCTTAGGTAGGCGCGCCAGTATGCTATCGAGCAGTGTCTGGTCCATACGCATATTTGTTTTTTGAAGCGCAGCGAAGCACTCAGCAAGATGAATCAGATTCTGTTGCGCTGCCCGTTCGAGCAAACCAATTGTTCCAATAACAAGCAGTCCTTTCTCCTTGGCAATTTCCCGGGCCTCCCTTTCATCCAGGAGAATTGGGAGATTAAATTCCAAAGCGAGTGCAATGGCATGTTCCTCACCGACGTCCAGGTGCAGCTTCTCAAGTTTGGACGGATTGCGAACTTCAATCCACTGGGGAGGATTTGCAGCCCATATCGGACAGCATTGGTTGTATTTGGGTTCTGCAGTTCTTTTGCAACAACGTATTCAGGAATCAATACTTTTCGGAACAGTTTCGGTAGAATGTGAACTGCATCAGTTAGAATGAGATAATGAATAGGAGAAGCGTCCGATACTACGAGGCTCATGAGGGTCCCAGAATCTTCTCAAGATTTCGACGATCTTCCTCCAAATCTTCGATGTCGTAGTGGCGATCACAATGATTAAGAGACAGAAAAGTTTCTGTTTCTGTCCAGTTCATGCCCAGCATTTGCGAGACTTGTCCTCTTGAGAGCTGACGTGAACGATACCCCTCGACAGTGGCTTGCTCAAGCAACCGGCGGCTAATTTGCTCGTTATTTAACCCAAATTGGCGAGCAATGTCCGCTGGTATGGTAACGATCACGTCCACTGTTACTGTGTTCGATTTTACGTCAGGATTTGGCATCTACCTCAAAATAGCGTTTTTGGCAGCGGCATTCAAGCCCAGCTATCGCGAATTAATCCGTGAGTTTCTTTGGCTGCGCCTTTTGCCATTCTTGCTCACTTACTTCTTTCTTCTCATGCAAATGCACGAAGGTGCCCTTTTTATTCCCAACTACGATGTCCGGCAATCCGTCCCCATTCATATCCGCAGCTATGACCTGCGTGCCCACACCTGAATTGTTGTCGATCAGATAAGGTATGTAATCAACCGACTTATCGGGATTACGAACCAGTTTGAACCAATACAACACCGCGGCGGAGTTTCGGTCCGGATCGCCCGTGCGACCGTGTGACCAGAAGCGCTTGCCCGTGACAATGTCCTTGAGCCCGTCACCGTCCATATCCACCAGGTCGATGGCATGCAGTTCCGAAAACTTCACCCCGTACTTATTGTCGCTCGGCTCCTTGTTAATGATAATATGCTGGCGAAATTTTATTTCATCGCCAGCGCGATATTGCTCATACCAGGCCAGCCCAAAACCGTGCGCGGCGAGCGAGGTAATGACATCATTCAGACCATCCCCGTTCACATCATAGGCATACATTTGGGCGCCGCCGCCTCCAAAAGCCTGAGGATGAAACTTCCACACTGGATCGCCGTTGAGTGAAGCGGGTTGCTCCCACCAGCCATCTTTTTCGAGCAAGTCCATCCGTCCATCCCCATTTACATCTCCTAGTCCCATGCCATGGGTGAAATTTCCGTAGCCATTGTTTGGC